>SKZT01000072.1 GCA_007127235.1 Desulfobacteraceae bacterium | reverse complement strand
TGAGCCGATGGTTCTCTCAGAGGGCCTCTGGGAAAAATATATCCATTTCCCACCGGATTGGCCGCATCCACCAAAAGCAGGTTCAGATCGCGAAACAATCGAAGATACTGAAAGCCATCATCAAGAATGATAACATCCGGATTAAAGAAATTAAAAGCTTTTGTGCCCGAGGCATAACGGTCTTTTCCCACCACCACCGGAACGCCGGATAATTTGGAAGCCATCAGATATGCCTCATCCCCGGCTTCCTCAGGTTTCAGAAACATCGAGAAACCATCGGTAACAATTCCTACCGAACGTTCATACTTTCCCTTGTATCCTCTGCAAACAATGACGGGATCGATCCCCATGCTTTTCAAAAACGCCGCCATATAAATTGTCATAGGGGTTTTTCCGGTGCCACCAAGGGTGAGGTTTCCCACCGAGATTATTCTGCAGGGAAGACGGCGGGTTTTCAACCACTTTTTCTGGTACAGTCTCCACCGCAGAACCATGCCCCTTCCATAGACTTTTGCAACGCCGCCCAGAACTTTTGCAAGGGTGGAATCATTATCCCTGCCCGAAATCACCTCACCAGCCCGTTGTTTCAACTGTTCATTGTTCATGGAAATACCGGTCAATTTGCTTGATCACCGCCGCTGTTTTCTCCACAGCTCCCTGATTGGCCTGAAATACCTCAAAGGCATGGTTACCGATTATTTCGCCCTTTGCCGGATCTGTTAAAAGATCCCGGACCCGATGATACAAGTCTTCCGGATTTTTTACCTGAACAGCTCCTTTTGCGCGGAGAAGCATTTGGGATATTTCGGGAAAATCGCTCATATAGACCCCAAATAAAATCGGTTTTGCAAAAATGGCAGGTTCCAAAGGATTGTGTCCTCCGAAATTTACCAGGCTTCCTCCTACGAAAGCAATATCGGCAATAGCATACAATCTGCCAAGAATACCCATTGTATTTACAACAATAACCTCGGGTGCACAGGTTTCCTGTAGCCCCATTTTAGCTGCGGTCAAACCCGAACCCATTACCATCCCACAAATCTCATCAGCTCTTTCCGGATTTCTCGGGGCAATAATCATTACCAGCTCTGGAAATTCAGATTTAAGGAGTTTAAAAGATTCCAGAAGCATCTTTTCTTCTCCCGGATGTGTAGAGCCTGCCAGAAACACTTTGCTGTTTTCGGAGATGGCCAGTGCCCTTTTCATGGAAACCCTGTTTGCCGGCGAAACAGTCTCTCGTTTTTGATCAAACTTCAGGTTACCTGTCACACAGATTTTGTCGGGTTTGACTCCGATTTGCATAAAGCGTCTGCCCTGTTCTTCCGATTGAACACATATTTTTTCGAAAGTGTTTAAAACAGGCATCATAATCATGGAAAACTTTTTGTACCCCGCAAACGATTCAGATGAAAGCCTTGCATTGACTAAAACCGAGGGGACATTTCTTTTTTTTAGCTCCAGCAAAAATGTGGGCCACAGATCCGATTCCACAAGAACAAAAAGAGAAGGAGAAACCCGTCGGATAATCTTTTTTACCACAAAAACAAGGTCATAAGGGTAGAAAAAAATATGATCCGTTTCCGGGGCCAGCCGTTTTTTGGCTTCATCAAAGCCGGTGGCAGTACTTACAGAAAAGTAGATTTTTCTTTGGTTAAATTTTTTTCTCAACGTTTTGACCAGTTCAATGGAAGAAAAAGTTTCTCCAACCGACAGTGCATGCACCCAGACAGGCTGTTTTGTTTCGGTTGAACCTCTTTTTTTACTCTTCTGTTTGGGAAATTGCCCAAAACCCATGCGCTGAAGAACCGTTTTTCTTCGCTTTTCAGAGGTCAATACCAAGGGAAGTATAACCGGAAAAGCAATTAAGAGCACAAACAACATGAGGGTATTGAAAAGCAGAATCATGGTCACCTCAGTCAGCGTGGAGAAGCATAACAGCGGCAAAACATAAAAATACAAGATTTGCCATCCAGGCAGCAATTAGAGGCGGAAGCACCTCACCATAGCACAAAGACAAGCAGAAACTATAAAAAATCCAATACAAAAATGCCGTAACAATTCCAATGGCGATGCCGATTCCGGTACCTTCTCTTCTTGTTACCCTGAGCGCAATACCCACTCCGGTCAGACACAAGATTATGCACACAAAAGGAAAAGCCAGCTTTGCATAAAGATCTACTTTATAACCGGATGCATCATAACCGTCCGATTCGATTTTTTGGATATAGCCGTGCAATTCGGAGAAATTCATTTCCTCGGATTTTTTAACGACGATGCCGAGATCATCCGGTACAAGATCAAAGACGGTTTCCATTTTCTCATAAAAATTGGCTGCGTATTTACCCGTATCGGTATCCAGAACCTGCTCCATGACATTTTCAAGAACCCATTTTTCATTAACAAAATCACCTTTTTCTGCATCGACCCGCCGTGTCAGTGAAAAATCTTTGTCAAAAAAATAAAGGGTGACCCCGTGGATTGACATGGATGCGGGGTTATAATACTTGATGTGATATATGGAACGATCTGCCTGAATCCAAATATTTTTTTCCCTGGATACCGTCGCCGGTTTTTTTCTGACATCTTCCTGCCAGATCCGGTTAGCATGTGTAATGGTCAGGGGTACCATAATTTCGGAGAAAAAAAACAAAAAAACACTGAAAACGACACCTATACCCAAGACAGGTTTCAAAAGAGTATAGACGCTGATACCGCTGCTTTTCAAAGCCAGCACCTCATTGTGCTTGCTCATGAGGGCAAACACCATGATCACGGATAAAAACAGACTGATGGGAAACATTTGGGCAATAATTAAAGGGGTTTTTAAAGCCAGAAAACTGATCATCAGTGTGATCGGCAAGTTTTGTTCCATAAAGTTGTCGATTTTTTCAAAAAAATCAACGGTAACATAAAGACCGACAACCAAAACCATTACAATGAACAAGTATTTGACTATCTCTTGAGTTATGTACTTGTTTAAGATGCCCATGGAAAAAAATGTTTCCTTACTGATGAACGAAAAACCTGCGAATGGCGCGGGGAATAAAAGTAAACCGGAAAGGCTTTTCCCGTCCCGCACGCACTAAGAGATATCCTGCGAGCACACCCATGAAGGCATTGGGAGCCCACATACCGAGCCAGGGAGGTACTGTGCCTGTCTCCCCATATACTTTTCCTGCTGAAAAAAGCAAATAGAACACTAGAAAAAGAAGCAATCCAAGCCCAAGCCCCATAGACTGTTTGGCGCTTTTAGATTGAAGACCGAGTGGAAAAGCCAAAAACCCCAGCACCAGACAGGCAACAGGCATGGAAAATTTTCTGTGTAATTCCAGAAGTCCCTGGTAATAATAATCACTATTTTCCGGAGAACTTTTAATAAAGTCCCGAAGCTCATGAAGCCACATGGTTTTTTCATCTGTGGATCTGGTGGTAAAGCCGGATATGCGCTGTTGCATATCAAGATTAATATCATATGTATCGAAGCTGAGTGTATTGGCAACCCGGTTCTTAATGCTGACCTGGTTAATAACACCATCAAAAAGACGAAGCTGAAAGATTTTTTTTTCAGGATCACTGAAAATTTTACCTCGAGGGGCTACCACCGTACTCAACATATCCTCATTTCTTTGGTCCTCGATAAATACATCTATCAGTGTCTTTGTTTTGACATCAATCCTGTTAACATAGAGCATAACATTGTCAAAATCATCGTTGAAAGTTCTTTCCTTCAGCCCTATATCGATACTGGATGCTGCCACATCAGCCAGCATGTTATTGAAAGACTTTTTACCCCAGGGAAGGCCGTATATGGTCATGATTCCGGTGAGCAATGCAGCGGCAAAACAAAAAAGAAAGACAGGCTGTATTAACCTATAGATGCTCACACCCGAAGATTTCAATGCCACGATTTCATTGTCCCCGGACATCCGCAAAAATGTTAACAGCACACTGATCATGGCCGATAAAGGAATAATAAAAATCAAAAAATAGGGAACATGATAAACAATCATAAACAAAACGGTTAACAGACCTGCATTATAATTGACCATCAGGTTCATGACATCAAGAATCTGGGACATTAAAAAAACGAACATGAAAAACCCCAGATTTATGAAAAAAGGAGGAATCATCTCCCTGAGCAAATAACGATTAATAATAGCATTTAATGGCATATAACTAATTATTGAGCTGCATTTGAATCAATTTGTGATATTCACCCTGCCGTTGCATGAGTTCCTGGTGCCTGCCCTGTTCCACAATCTTTCCTCCTACCAGGACAATAATTCTGTCGGCATGGATAATAGTAGAAAGCCGGTGGGCAATGACAAAGGTGGTTCGTCCTTTCATCAGGTTCTCCAATGCTCTCTGCACCAGCATTTCCGATTCAGAATCCAGAGCCGATGTGGCTTCGTCAAGGATGAGAATAGGGGCATCTTTGAGCAGTGCCCGGGCAATACAGATTCGCTGTTTCTCTCCTCCGGAAAGACGGCTTCCCAACTCCCCGATGGTTGTATCAAAACCTTTCGGGAAACCCATAACAAAATCATAGGCATATGCTGCCTTTGCTGCACGATAAATCTCTTCTTCGGACGCATTTTGATTGCCATAGGCAATATTGTTGCGGATAGTGTCGTTAAAAAGGATCGGCTCCTGAGTGACAATGGCGATCTGGTCCCTCAAAGAAGAGACTGTAAGTTTGCGAATATCGATACCATCGATTAAAATGGCGCCTTGTGTTACCTCGTAAAACCGGGGAATCAAATTGACCAGCGATGTCTTTCCTCCACCGCTCATACCCACAAGTGCGAGAATTTCACCCGAATCGACCTTTAAATTGATATCCCTGAGTACCCATTCATCTTCATAGCGAAAATAAACATTTTTAAAAGTGACCGAATGGGCTCCGCGGGTCATTGTGATGGCATTTTCATCTTCCCTGATATCCGATTCATGCTCGATAATATCAAAAACACGATCTGCAGCAGCCATTCCTTCCTGAATATTGTTGTTAAGCTTGGTCAGTTTTTTGACAGGTTCATAAAGCATGAGGACCGCGGCCATAAAAGAAAAGAAGGTGCCGGGTGTGGAAACCCCGCTAATGACCCGATTTCCGCCGTACCAGATTATAAAGGCAATTCCTAATCCCCCCAGAACTTCCATTACCGGCGATGACAAACTTTTGGCAACCACCTGGGACATCTCAATTTTAAACAAGTTTCGGGTTTTATCAAAAAACCGTTTTTTTTCATAATTTTCCATCCCAAAAGCTTTGACAATTTTGTTGCCTGAAAAGGTTTCATGCAAAAAGGAATTGAGTTCAGCCAGACATTCCTGGCACCCGGTGCTGACCTTGCGAACTCGCTGACCAAAGACATACACCGGATAAAAGGCCAAAGGTAAAACCACCACCGCATAACACGCCAGTTGCCAGTCTCTGTAAAAAATAACAAATGTCAGGCTGATAATGGTGAAACAGTCTCGAAGTGCACCGGTAACGGCTGTGGAGACCATCCCTTTGATAATGCTCACATCGTTGGTAACCCTTGACATGAGCCTGCCGGTTCTCTCCTGGTAAAAAAAAGAAAGGGGTAAATCACAGATCTTGCTGTAGAGTTCATCTCTGAGCTTTTTAATGACATTTTGTCCCACATAATTCATCAGATAGGAATGCCCGTACTCGGCGGCACCTCTAAAAAAATAAATAACGATCACCGCAATGGGAATCACCTTGAGCATAAAGGTGTCTTGTTTTAAAAAAATGTCATCCAGAATGGGTTTGACCAAAAATGCCGTAGCTCCTGTGGATACCCCTACGAGTAACATGAGCAACATGGCAAATAGAAGCCTGTAACGGTTTTCTTTGATTAATGACAGAATTCGTTTATGACGACTTCTTATTCTGAATTTTAATTTTTTTTTCATCTGTTTATAAATACGCTTTTGATAAAGGGGGATTTAGGGGGATTTA
>SKZT01000214.1 GCA_007127235.1 Desulfobacteraceae bacterium | reverse complement strand
CGTGGGATGCCGGAAAGCTCGATGAAGCCATTTTTTCCTATGAGCAATATATTGATACCCACCCGGCTACCATTGACATATATCCCGAATCCTACCGGAACCGTAAGCAGTATCATCTGCGAAACCTTTTGATCGCCTATAAAAATCTGATTGAAATTTATCGGCAGATCGGAGACCACGCAACAGCAGGCATGAGGCTTGACCATTTGGAAACATTGCAGTCTCAGGGGGAGCTGGGAGCTAAAAACCGTTATCGGGCGGGATGGATCCTTCTGAAACACGAACGGGATGACGCCGCGGCTGCCATTTTTGAAAGCATTGTTGAGGAGCAGCGCCGAACATACAATCCCAACCACAATAAGGTGTTGCTGCGCAGTTGCAGCAAACTTGTTGAAATTTACCAAAAAAAAGGAGATTCCGAAAATTTAGCCGGATTGCTTTCAACACTTGGTAATCATTTTCTGACTCAGGATTTTGATCCAAGGGATCTTTACAGGCTGTCCGCTCTTTATATCAATTGCGGTTTACCTGACAAAGGAAAAAAGCTGCTTGATCAAATAGCTGCTCAAGATGATTTCAACCCGTCATCACCTTATATCCATGCAAGAATGGATGCCTACGGACGGCTCATTGAATTGGCACATCAGAAAGATAAAACATCTTTGCATCCAGGCAGATCCGACAGTGAAGTGGAAAAATGGGTTGTTCACCTGACCCAACATTATCCTTATGAGAATATTCCACCCAATGCGGCCTACAGGCTTGCCCTCAAATATCTGAATTGTGACCGGGCAGATGAGGGGTTGCAATTGCTGGAATATTTATCCAAAGCCCATTCAAAAGGTGCTGCAGGAAGAAAAGCCTTGTTTTTGATGGGAAGAATCGCCCAAAGCCGGGAAAACTGGGATGAGGCGATCGGTTATTTTGAAACCTATATTAACCGGTATCCCGATCCGCCGTTTTTTGCACTTAAAGCCTACTCCAATATGATTGACGCATATTGGTCAAAAGAGGGCGATTTGGACCTGGCCCGGGAAGACGCCCGTCTGCTGGCAGACATCGTCAACCAGATTGCGGATTATGAAACGCAATTAAACCTTGCCCGGGATCTGAAATGGAAAGGTATGGACCAGTTGGCTCATGCAACTTTCAGCCTTGGCGCAAGCGAAGCTGAAAAGCAGGCCCGGAAAAATGCCGGTACTTACCAGGAATTGCGTATTCACTGGCTGCTCACCAAATATGCGCAGGCTGTTGAACGTTTTGACGTTGCCGAAAAACACGGAAAAAAAGCCCTCACCCTTGCCAGGCGGCTGGATCCTGAAAACAGCGGCAAATTTCATGATAAAGGACAAAGAGCTGAGTACATCGAATCTCAAATCTACCTTTGGATGGCCAGGATCTATGAAACCCAGGGGCGTTATGATGAAGCCGAACCCATGCTTCGGTCGTTTATGCTTAAATACCCCGATGATAAGAGACTGCTTATGCCGGGTATGCACTGGGCCAGGTGCTGGAAAAACTCGGTCGGTCCCGCGAAGCCGCAGATACCTATTCCGAAGTTTCCCACGGCATGTGGAAACAAAAGGCCCATACCCGCCTGATTGAACTTTCATCCGATACCAGTCTGTAAATGGTAATATGAAAAATTTTATTAAACTCACCTTCTGTTTCCTGTTTTTTGGGCTTTTTCAAATGGCAGCAATTGCTGGGGCCTGGGATTGTGAGGTAACCCTGTCCGGACCCTCGGTTATTAAACCGGAGCAGACCATTACTCTCGTGGCTTCCGGTGATCCATAAGGGGGATCCTATTCCTGGTGGAGAACTCCCAGTTTAACCTCCGATGGGGCTACCGCCAATTTAACCGCCTTTGAACCGACCTTTGGCGATTATATCCGGGTAGGGATCACCTACACAGCTCCAAAGGGAAAGAAGTGCCAGAATGTCAAATATATATGGTATAAAGGGTGTTGTGCGAAAATCAGCGGACCGGATACCGTCGGAATTGGAGAAACAATAACCCTTTCGGCATCGGGCGAGCCTTCAGGTGGCACTTTTTCCTGGGAGCATTCAAATCCCAACGCCGTTGAGCTGGATCCATTGGGAAACATGGCCGAAGTTACCGGATTGGCTCCGGGCAATACAATCATAACCCTGAACTACGATTATCCGGAATCGGGTGTAAATTGCCGAACTACCCATGAGGTAAAAGTTGCCGAGCTCTGCAATATTACACTGATGGGTACATCAGCCATGGCGGTCGGCCAGTACAGCTTCATAACCGCCCAGCCAACCCCCGAGGGCGGCACCCTGTCATGGATACCACACCCGAACATTGTAGGGATACTCGAAAATAACATTCATCATGGCTCTCCGAACCCCGGCATATACACCTATGAGGCTCTATATGCCCTGGAGGGCGGAAGCAGCACATTTGATGTAGCTTTCGTTAAGGTGGACTCCATTTCCGGACCCTATTGCGTCAATAACGGCTCCACCCTTTTTAAAAGCGATTTTGACATTATCACAGATCCAGAAGGATATAATGTTTTGGTAAATGTCAGCCCGCTTGTTTACAGTACTTATCTGCCTCATTCCGAAGAAACCGTCACAGCCTCCATAGCCCCGGGCCTTCTGGATAATGCAACCACAAACATTTCCATAGTCAACAGTGATTATAAAACCAACTCCGGCATAGAAATAACGGTGCCCAATTATATAAGCGAACCTCTCAAAACACTGGGGTTGTCGGAAAAGTTAGATCTGAAAATTAGCAGCAATTTCGCACAGTCCATTTTTTTTATTGATAAACTGTTTTGTTCTATTGCTTTTTAGTTTTCCAAATGCTTTTGCTCAAGATGGCTTATATCCAATTAAAATTGATGTTATCGAAAAGAGAGATGCAAATTATCTTACACCTGAAAACACCCTCGCTGCCAATTTTTCAGCTTTGATGCAAAATAATTTAGATTGGTATTATAATACTTTGACTGAAAAAACAGCTGCTGATGATAAAAAACAGTTTGCCGAAGCAGGAATTGATCCAAATAAAAACCTTGATCTTGTTGAAGAAGGAGACCAACTTTTTTTATTAGATAGATTAAAATTTAAAGACGGTATTTTATTACATACTAAAGTAATAAGCGTGGACGGAACTATCGGCACGGGGCCGGTCGTATTTGTACAGGAAAACGGGCTTTGGAAACAAACCTTCAAATATTCATCCGATCAAGATTTGTTCGAATATTTTGATATTGCAACTCTCGATGAAATCCTCAACCCCGAAATCCAAATTTCTCCAACCCAATGGAACCTTCAATGGTACCAGCAAATGCTTAATAAAAAACCACATCAGCATTCCCCGGACCTTAAAAAAGTTACCGTGCTTTGTGTGCTTGGCAACCTCCTGGATTCTGATGGAAATGTTGTGAGTGTTGAAAATATCAACCCGGAAACTGTGGTGCTCAATCATGTGGTCAGACCCGTACCCTGGGATACGGGAGCAGCAAAAGAAGAAACCGCAGTTTTAATCAACAACGACAAACAGTCAACTTCAAAGGTTCAAAAATTATTAAAAAATTGGGAAAACCAACACTCACTGGATGAAGGCTTTCAAAAACCTCTCATGCTGATCAAATTCAGCAAATTTGAAGCCATGAAATCCCTGGATGATCCTGATTTCGGAAAAACCTATACAATATCCGTATCCACCCCCTAAACGAACACTGGTGGGATAAAACGGATTAAAGACCAAAATCATTCGGAGTGCAAAAGCTGTGCTTTTGCATTTTTCGCGAAAGCACAGCTTTTGCACTCCTTACAAGCCACCATGCCGAACTTTTTGAGAAACCACATAAGCTTATATTCCATGGGGCAGGATAAATTAAAAATTTATTCAACGCTTGTAGCTCAAAGGAGGCCTGAAAGGTCGATACATAATGCAGCCCGGGGCAGCGCCCTCGTCGTTATACACAAGCATATTGATACACAGGTTGCACCGGTTTTAAGATAAGGATTCAATAAGCTTGTAGGTGCGGATTCATCCGCACACTCCGGCGGATTTATCCGCCTGCACCGGGATATGCAGAAGCAAGGTGTTTTTATAAAGCTAATAAATGTGCATATGCAATTTACGCCTCAGCTTTTTTGCATTGCCTGCGCTTGCATAGGTGCGGAGTCGTATGCATGCGACACTTGTGTATAACGACGAGGGCAGCGCCCTGGGTTTTGCCGTATTAAATGAAGCCCTGTAAGGGCGCGACATAAACTCTATCAACCCACCACCCCCAAATCTGTTATAATCAGAATTTTTTATTGCCAGTCACCTGACTCCGTATCTTTTATGGGGTGGTTTTTTAAAAACGCCACAATCGCCTTTTCGTAGTTTTTAAAATCTTCTATGCTTTCCTGAAGTATCTTATAGGTGATTTCATTATCAAGCTTCCAATATAAATGAACCAGCCGGTTTCGGTACTTTGTCATCATAATTAAACGATCGGTAAATTTATCATCGATGATTCCAATTCGGTTCATTTGTCTGAATATATCCGAATAGGCTTGAGGGGTTTCAACCGGAAATTGAAACTGATATATTGATAATAAACGGTTTCCGATATTCAGACAGCTTTCGATAGCCAAATGAAGAAATCTCTCTGTGCTTGCGTAAATGATCGGATTTTCAAGAAAATATTTTTTTTCATATTTTTTTGCATCCAACAGTAAAAGATAATAGCGTTTGAGATGTTTTAAATGTTCCTTGATGCGCTCATCCATTACCTGTAACCTATTCCCCTTAAAAAGCAGTCATCAAATTGATCTTTGTAATAAATGAAATCCAGATATTTTTTAACCACGTGTTCATGAAAATCGATCAGCGCCTTTTTATTGTTTACCAAAAGAAGCTTACCGGATCTGAAAATCTTATGGCAAAAGCTTAAGGGGGCATCATTCATTAATACAATATCAATTTCATCGGTATGGAAGGTATCGCAAAAAATGTCGATGAGTTGCAAATGCTTTTTAAAACGATCCATTTTTTTTAGTTGATTGGATAAAAGTATGCCGAAGTCAAGATCGCTTAAAGGCTTGAGATCATTTCTTGCGAGGCTTCCGAAAACGTAAAGAGCGGTTATCTCTTTGTCAGCAGATAGTTTTTTGATAATTAAGGGGACATTGTTTTTGACATCCCCGGGAATTTTTTTTCCATTTCTGATCATAATTTATGAAGGCACCTGGTTATTGAAAAAGATACCAACCATTTTTATAGCAGTATCCAACCAATATCAAGGCTTTATTGCCGGTCACATTAGTATGGAGGAGTAAAATTACCTGGTTCTATGAAATCGAACTGAAAATCCCTGAGGCCGGAGTGCGAAAGTTGTACTTTCGCTGACTGGCTGCAAGCCGGTTCACAAAGACCAAATACCCTTTTAATCGATGTTCAAGTTTTTGGACACAATATTTAGCAACAACCGTCATTCCGGGTCTCCGCTCTGCTGCGCCCGGAATGACGGTCACTGCAAAGCATTGTCTCAAAAATACTTGATCATCGTCGCGCCAGGCAAGGCCAGGAAGTGGGGATGGCGCGTCCCTGAAACCCTTCAACAGAACCCGGTGGGTAAACAATCCCACCCGGTAAACGTTAGCCACCAGCCGGAAGCGAGTCTTGCGTAGTTGTCAGCAATGGCGGCACGAAGCGTAGACAGCGAGTGCAAAAGCCGTGTGATTGAGCCACGAAACAAGTTTTATTGTGGAGGCCTTCGTCGTCGATGAAGCGGGGGCAGCATCGTACCGCCGTAATGGCTTGGTGAGCCTGAATCTGGACTGGTTAAAAGCGGCATTTTGTCAATGCCGCTGGAAGAGTGCACCAGGTATCGACGGGCAAACAATGGAGGAATATGCAGAATCGCTTGAATCTAATCTGCAATCTTTGCTGAACAGAGTCAAGTCGGGCAGCTATATTGCTCCACCGGTAAAAAGGG
>SKZT01000248.1 GCA_007127235.1 Desulfobacteraceae bacterium | reverse complement strand
TCCTGCACTCGAAATTTCCAATTTCTAAACGGCATGGATGGATTCTTTTAGAATACCGTTTTTCATTGCCTTGTGAAGTGCATCCGGTGTCACAAGATCAACCGGCCTTCCCAGAATATCTGAGAGCCTTCGCTGAAGACGGGCAAAAGCAAACTATGCTATCTGAACGAACAAGGGATTCGGGTGGTTCGTTTCTGGAGTAACGATGTTTTGCAGCTGACTGATTCGGTTTTGGAAGCACTGTGGCGGGAGGTTCACGTGCCCTCACCCCAACCCCTCTCCCAGAGGGAGAGGGGCTTGTAATGACCTTCCCTATTGGGTGGAAACTGGCTGTCCGATATGCCGCCAACATCCCCCTCTCCCTCTGGGAGAGGGGCTAAGAAAAGCCTTCTCTATGGGATGGGGAGAGAAGCTTAGAAGAGCCTTCTTCATTGGGTGGGAAGGAGAAACAGGCCATTTTTGTTTTTCAGGCATGAGTCCTGAAAAACAAAAAAACCGTGAGCGCAAAGCGCGCCCGAAGGTCACCCGTGCCGAAAAGATATCATTTAAACCGGGTCTCAAATTTATGCCAAGACCAGCTTTGCCAAGGGGGGAAATATAAAAACCCCCTTTGCCAAAGGGAAGAAACGTTTTCAATCATCTATTCACATTTTTTAAGAAACAGATAATGCTCCCACCAACCACTCACCCCCAAATCCGTTATAACCAAACAATACTTGAATGTCGCGCCCTTTCAGGGCTTAAGAACTGGTTTTGAAACCAAGGGCGCTGCCCTGGGCTGAGTATGTGTTGCGCCTTCAGCGCCCGTAAAGTCTCTTTAAACCTCAGCCGGAAAACGATCCACGGCGATACCCAAAAGTAAAGAGCCATTTTCCAAAAATTCAACCATATACAATTTTTAAGAATTGATGTTTTTTTTAGTTTCCACGCAAAGCGCAGGAACGAGGGGATGGACAAAACTCGCCGGGTTTTTAAAATTCTCCGGAGGGAAAAAAAGATGGACCTCAGCTCACCGAATATCTTGAAACGGAGGGATGGATGGCGCGGGTTGGCGCGCCATAAGCGGTAAGCTGTCCGAGCCCTGCTCTTGATTTCAGTCGGAAGTTTCCGGTAGCTGGTCCAAAAGTTAGGAGTTGTCGAGGATTTCATCAAGCGGCTTGGTCCTTACCTCCGCGATATCCTTACGGACACGCTCAAAAACGCCTTCCAGACGTCCTCCAGGTTGAGAGTCGCGAGCAATCTCCCTGTCCCACTGGCCTTCCTCGAAACCAGCGAGCCACGAAAGGAACTCCTCTTTCTCGTCCTTAGGAAGAGCCATTACCTGCTAAACAATTTTTTTAACCCTGGCAGTCATAATGCCTCCATAATACTGAATTAATTGGTCCTATGCAAGCGTGTTGCCTCTGCGCGTGTTCTTTGATCCTGGTTTAGTTTATCGAAATAAACGTTGCGCCCGCTGTGTAAACGTTGCGTCTGTAGCGAAAATGTTTCACGCCATGGACGCAACGAGCCCGCAGCGCTCGCAACGCCTTCTCATACTCTTATACACATCGAATAATCTGCAAATCACTCTCCCCGCAATGATGGTTATATGCTGATCCCTTTTTTTCATGTCTCAGGCTGGCTGGTAGATTTCAATGCTCTGGTTAAAACCTCATTGATCCAGGCAGGTCGAAAGCATTTATGTTTCTTCCTCAGGTTCAGTTGGCTCCTGATGCCGGGTATTACCGACCGGGATGGAGCACACCGGATTTTCGTCCAGGTTCACTTGCGGGTTCGGTAATTTGTTTTCTTTTTCGACAAACAAGCCTTTTTCCCAACGTAGCTTGCCTCTTACGCAGCTCTTTAAAGATAGCTTCCACATCAAAGTTATGTTTTTCCGCCAAACGTTCCCTTGTTTTTCTGACTTCGTCAACTATTGGATCCTCATACATAGCATTAAACCCCCATTAATTCTTCCGGCGTGCATATCACCGGCATGCTATAGCTTTCTTTGTTACATATTACTGATACTTTACGGATGATTTGTGCATTTGCCAAGTGCCTGCAGTTCCATGTTAATAGATATTCGATATCATTAACTGCGGCAACAGCTATATGAGCAGCATCACGGACTGCTTTCTTCGGAATGGCTCCGCCCCTAATAATTGCCTCCGTCAAACCCTCGGCTTCGGTAGTAGCTTCTAAAACCGCAAATTGGCTAATTTTCATCATTCTTTCTTCTGCCGCCTTGCTATCACCGGCCTGAATTTCATCAATCACAATCTGCGAAATGAAGCACTCAAAGTCCCGAAGTCTTGAACTCCACCACTCATTTGTTGTTTGCTGATGGGCTGCGACTAAAATATCGCGGCTCGGTCGAGAGACTAAATAACTAATAATCGTTGTCTCAATATAGACTGATTCCATCATATCATCCTTTGTTGTGGTTCACTTTTAAGTAGGTGTAAAAAAATATTGCAGCAGTATAATAATTTTTTGGAATTGTCTGATATGCGCCTACCAAACAAAATGATAAACGGAGGGAATTTAACAATGCGAGTTTTTGTCAAATCAGTAGCAGAAATACATTCTGTGTATATTTTTTCGGTTTTCAAAACTCTGTTTTTTACTTTAGGGACGCGGCGCGGTTGATTGTACCAAAAAAGTTATTAATACTTAAAAGACCTCCGAAACGCAGTGGAAAGCTTATTAGACAAAACTTATTTTAGTAAAAAACGGTTTTATATTATTCGAAACTTGATAAACTGTCAATGTTAAGGATCCTCTTTGTTGCTGAAAAACGATATGAGCCGTGAGGCTGTCACTCTCCGATCAGCCCAGGTGGCTATGCTCAGGCGGGCATGTCTGGCATTTGCCGAATCGAGCAAAGGCATTGAGATTCGCAGGGATAAGCCCGCCAACAGGAAAATTCAGCGGACCTAGCTTGAATTTGGCCGCTAAAATGAGCGGTTAGGTATATGAAATGGTTATAAGTACAATTATCAAGATAATCCTCGACCGAATCCCGGAAAGCTTGTTTAAGTTCTTCAACTGTCTTACCTTCAAATGTGATGACGTCCCTTAGGTTGATGATTTCTCCATGAAAAATACCGGCGTCATCATCAAAGTCAACCTTTGCAGTGTATCCTTTATATTTCATATTCCATAATAATTTTTACACTTTAAACGGCATGGATGGCTTTCTTTAGAATACGTTTTTTCATTGCCTTGTTAAGTGCATCCGGTGTCACAAGATCAACCGGCTTTTCTAATATATCTGAGAGCCTTTGCTGAAGACGAGCAAAAGTGAAAAACCAAAGCGATCGATCTTCCATCATCGTCTCCGACCATTCTCGTTGTCTTTTGCCATTTCAAAATTGATTTTTTTCATCAATTGATCAAACAGCCTGAAAAGATCAGAAAACAATGGTTTATCAAATTGAGAGTTCTGGTCGAAAGTATGATGAAAAGCCAACCCGTTACCCGAAACAACAAGGGATTCAGGTGGTTTGTTTCCGGAGTAACGATGTTTTAGTGCAAACGGATTCGGTTTTGGAGGTACTGTGGCAGGAGGTTCACCTGCCCTCACCCCAACCCCTCTCCCAGAGGGAGAGGGGCTTGTAATGACCTTCTCTATTGGATAAAAACTGGCAGCCCGATATGCCGCCAACATCCCCCTCTCCCTCTGGGAGAGGGGTTAGGGGTGAGGGTAAAAATGCCGACGGCAAAAAAATATCTATTCCGCCCAATATTCTCAAAAACGCCCGTTACCTGAAACAACAAGGGATTTGGGGGGTTCGTTTCTGGAGTAAAGACGTTTTAGTGCAAACTGATTCGGTTTTGCCTACAGCAGGTACTTTGGCAGGAGGTTCATCTGCCCTCACCCCAACCCCTCTCCCAGAGGGAGAGGGGCTTGTAATGACCTTCTCTATTGGATAAAAACTGGCAGCCCGAAATGCCGCCAACATCCCCCTCTCCCTCTGGAAGAGGGGCTAAGAAGAGCCTTCTCTATCGGACGGGGAGAGGGAGAACCAGAGTTTTCGGACTTTTTTGGAGGGCAAAAGCAATAACCTGGGATTCCCCTTTCCCCAGATTCCATTCCAATACAGAGGCCGGAACCTTGACCGTGCTAACAATGTCAAGGGATCGTATGCTATTGAGCCATTCTGCTGCAGGATCGTGTGACTTATGATTCATTATTTCCTGTGCTACTCCTTCGGGTATAATCAAACGCCTGAATAACTTCAGGAGAAAATCCGCACAGCCGATTTTAGCAAGCGAAATGACAGGGGACGCATTAACTACAATCTTATCCGGCTTCATTTATCAGTTCCTCAGAAGTGAGCTGATAAGGTGAGATTTTATGCTCATATAGAGATTCGAGAAATTCGTGCCTTGATATGCCAGCGATTTCAGCAGCCTTTGACTGGGAAATTTTGCCATCCTCATACCATTTTACAAGGGCTGCCATTTTCATAGACCGCCCAAACTCACTCGGGGTCTGCTTGAATATTGCAAATGTGGTTTCTGGCACTTCTATGATCAATTGTGTCATTGGGAAAACCTCCTGCAAGTCTGGGTTCGCACCTTGATCTGTGATTTTAATGATGTAAATGTCACTGGTGTCCCACCGGTGAAGCTATAGCTTTCAAGAAAATATTTTTGGCTGCGTTATCGGTCGGAGATACGAAAAAATATAATCTCCTCCCTCTAGCCTTGCCAAAAACATTTTCTTGAAAGCTATATAAAGCGCTATAATCATTAAAAATATTCATTGTATTTACAAAAATAATAAATGGTAAATAGGAACTTGATTTTTGTCAATAAAAACATAGAAAATAAAGGGACTTGATATTAATGGTTGCCAGGTTGGCTATAAAATATTTTGTTCCTAACGGAACAGGTTTCGGGGTTGGTCAGAGTTATTTGGAAATGTTTTTCATAACTCTTTGAAAAATAATACAGCTCAACCATTTTCTGGAAAGTTTAAAAAATTGTTTTGCTCTGTTCATAATGAATCGTCGGTAAAAAACCTGAAAAATGTCCCGCTAGGGACAAAATATTTATAACAACACCATTTCCTATGATTTCAAGAGTTCCGTAGGGAGAGGGGTTTAGGAGAACCTGCTCTGTGTATCACCATGCTTGGATATAAATACAAGAGCGGCGCCCTTGGCTGATTCGAAGAAAATGATATTTTTGAAATTCTTTGTGCGAGCATGAAACAGGCGTGATATTGACACTTTTTTATTGAGGTTATACATTGTAATACAAAATGGAGGATACACTATGTTTGCAATCCGCTTGAATAAAGAAATCGAAAAAGAATTGGATTTGCTCGCTAAAATCAGGGGCACTAACCGAAGCGAAGTGGTTCGTGAAGCGATTGTTCAGTATCTCGAAGATAATGAGGATCTGGAACTGGCCAAAAAGGCAGTTAACAGCATGCAAAGCAGCAAGTCTTTGAAACAGTTGAGAAAAGATCTTGGCCTGGACAGTTGAAATCAGTGATATTGCCCAACGGCAAATAAAAAAACTTGATTTTTCAATTCAAAAGCGGATTCTCGACTGGTTAAGCGAGCGTATTGAAGGGTGCAAAAATCCACGTCATTTCGGAGAACCCTTAAAAGGAGAACATTTCGGTTTTTGGCGCTATCGCATCGGAGACTTCCGGATCATATGTGATATCCAGGACGACATTCTGCTTGTTCTGGTTCTTACAATCGGGCATCGTCGTCAGATTTACAAACGAGGAAAATAAAAAGAAGTAAGCAAAGGCAATGAGATTCGAAGGGATAAGGGCGCCAACGAGGCACGCGAAATTTCCAATTTCTAAACGGCATGGATGGCTTCCTTTAGAATACGGTTTTTTGTTGCCCTGTGTAGTGCATCCGGTGTCACAAGATCAACCGGCCTTCCTAAAATATCTGAGAGCCTTCGCTGAAGACGAGCAAAAGCGAAAAAACCAAAGCGACCCACCGATTTTCCCTCACCGTCTCCGACCG
>SKZT01000313.1 GCA_007127235.1 Desulfobacteraceae bacterium | reverse complement strand
TGGGCCTATGGGCGCCTTGCCGCGAAGGATTACCACCGGGCCATCCCCAGGGGCGGCAACAACAATGACCTGATACCCGACATATACGAACCGCTGAGCGGCAGTTCCGCGCGAAACGGCGGGTTTTTCGGCGTTCGAATCGAAAAAGTTTGATCCGGACCGGTTACCCAATATAACATTTAAAACCGCTATTTTTACAGGAGGGCAACACCGATGACACAATATTGCATGGTAATCGACCTGCAAAAATGCGTGGGCTGCGGCATTTGCGCAATTGCCTGCAAGACTGAAAATAACACCCAGGACCGTACGTTGGAACAGTCATTCAACTGGGCTGATTTTGTTTTTGTTGAAAAAGGGAAATTTCCCGACATGCAGTATGCTATTTATCCGGTTTTATGCAATCATTGCAGCAACCCACCCTGCGTGGTGGTCTGCCCGGTCTATCCAAAGTCCATGTACAAGATGGAAAACGGCATCACCATGCACAATGAGGAGCGGTGCATCGGCTGCCAATCCTGCCAGGATGCCTGCCCCTACAGCGAGCGGGCTATCGACAGGGCCTTTCATGGATACAGTGTGATCAGTTTCAACGACACGGAACCCAATGCCTTTTACAAGGACGATACCAAACTGCTGCCGGGCATCACCAGTTCCGGAAAAGAGGTTTCCGAGGCGGCCGGCGAGCTGCCCCCGCACAAAACCCTTTTTGAGCATCCGGATTACAATCCTGTTCGCGAATTCGGTACTGTCGAAAAATGCAACTTTTGCCATCATCGCCTCAAAGAAAATAAGATACCTACATGCGTGGAAGCGTGTCCTGCCGATGCAAGGATATTCGGTGACCGCCACGATCCGGAAAGCGATGTCAGCCATCTGCTGATTACCCATGAGGCCAGGCGAATGAGAAACAATCGCGCTGATTTTCTGGCTCCCGACCAAAGAGGCCATTTGCCAAATGTCTTTTACATCAATGATTATATGCTTCCGGAACGGATCAAGGAAGAAGATGACAATTTTAGAAAAAATCGCACATAGGCAACCTTATGAACACGGCCGCCCGAAAATTTGAAAATGATATCCGATCTCACCGGATAGCAAGAGCGGAGTGTTGCAAACTGCTATCCGCATGCTTTTATCCTCCGCAAGTAAAGATGCTTTTGGAGGAAGAGATCACCGAAAAACTGGGGGCGCTTTTGAAAACAGTATTTCCCGATGCTGTTGCTCCGGTGGTATCTGCGGGAAAGCATCTGGAAAGTGAAAATCAAGTGGCATTGTCCGTGGCCTATACCCGTCTTTTTTTAGGTCCTCCCGCGGTATTGGCCCCGCCCTATGCTTCTTTTTATCTCGATGGACCCGGAGGTGTCATGGGTCCCGCCAGTGTTGAGATAATGAAAATGTATGCTGAAATGGGCCTGCGCATAGACGATACGTTCAATGAAATGCCCGATCACGTTACCGTGGTGCTCGAATTTTTATATTACCTGCTTTTTCTGGCTGCTAACGAAAAAAGCACCACGGACACGGATAAAAAGGCCCAGATCGGGCACGCCGCCAATTGTTTCCTGAATCGTTTTGTCAAAACCTGGATACCTCAATTTTGTGTTCAGGTCATCCAGGCAAATCAACACCCTTTTTATAATGGGATAGCGCAATGCCTGGATATGTTTATCCGGTATGGAGTCAATGGAGTTAATGGAGTCAAAGGAGACAATTATGTATGCTGAAGCCATTAAATTCGGGCAGTCGGTACCGGTCCCCGATGCTGCCGTAAGAAAACTGATACAGCAGGGGGCAAAAGCGGATATTTATCAGTGCTGGACCTGTGGATCATGTGATAACGAGTGCCCCATAAACATTGCCACAGGTCGGTTGCACCCCCAAAAAATCGTGCGAATGGCAAATCTGGGTATGCTCGATGAACTGCTCTATGAACCTGAAATCTGGCATTGCCTCAGCTGCAGGCGTTGTGCAAATATCTGCCCGAACGCTGTAAAACCCTCAGCACTGATTGCGCACATCCGCCATATCCTTATGGAGAAAAAAATTATTTCCATTAGCACATTAAGATCCTACCAGGAGCTTTTCGAGCGTTTTCAGCGGGTTCGCAGACAAGCGGTAACAAAATGCCTTGAGGGAAAGGCGGATTCGATATCTGAGAAACAATGGCGGGATTGGCTCCTTTCTCCGGTTCCTGAACTTCTCAAAACCATCCGAATGAAGATGACCGATTTTGGTTCAGAAAGCCATCGGCAATTTAATGTTTCTACCCGGTCGGCTGCATGTTTTACCTGTGGGGAGTGCAGCAGTGCCTGCCCGATTTCCTGTAAAAAAAGTGTGTTCGATCCGCGGACCATATTCCGGATGGTCAACCTGGGTCTGGTTGATGAACTGATCAAAAATCCCGCAATTTGGCTGTGTTTGGATTGCGGCCGGTGTTCCGATGCGTGCAGCCAGTTGGTGGAAGGCCGGGAGATGATTCGCCGGCTCAAGGAAATTGCCGTTCAAAAAGGTGCTGTTGATTACAAATTTCTCCGATGCCTGCAGCAGATCAATGAGAACGTCTATAACCGTTGGCTTGATGAAGTTGATGCTTATTTGGGCTTTAACAAGGTGAGTCCCTGCTGTGAAACACTTTTTGATACCTCCCGATTCCAGAACCTTTCAAATGCACAAAGGCGCAGGTATAACCGGATGCGCTAAAAAATGAACCCTATGGGTGTGCGATTCTCAGCAGTGCGAATTCATTCGCACAGCGGCGCAGGTATAACCCAATGGGCAAAAAATGAACCCCACGAGTGTGCGAGTCTCAGCAGTGCGAATGAATTCGCACCTACATGTTGTTGGCAAAGGATATGGGTTTACCTGTAGGTGCGAATTCATTCGCACAGCGGCGTATATGTAACCTGATTGCCGGTTGTCATAGACAGGGGCTGACAAAATGGTATAAGTTGGTTATCATTAAAAAGTAATCGGATATTTGATAAGGAAACGCAAATGAGTATGAAATCCATACAGCTGAATTTATCACCTGAACAGGTGCAGGACATTTTGCATATTGCGCTTGATGATGATTCCGGAAGAGCGCTTTTATTCGTGAAAACGGTTTTGGCCAAGCAGGTGGAAAAAGCACTGAAACGTCATTGAGTTCCTGTTTTCGAGGCCTGTTATGGCCCTGCTCAAAGTGATCATTTCGGAACATGAAATCAAAATCGAATCTGAAAGTCAAAATTTTTATTCAACCCAAGCTTATGAAATGGGGAAGAACGACCCCGGCAATGTAAAAATCATCGATTGCCGTACACCCGAGGAGTAAGTTTTTACGGGCCATCCTCCCATGGCATATAATATTCCCAGCGCTTTTATAACCCATCGTTTCGATCTGCGCAGAGGTCAATATATTATGCGTATAAACCCCAATTTTACTGCCATGGTAAAAGCCAGATTCGGTAAGGACAAGACCCTTTTGATTATGTGCCGCTCGGGGTATCGGAGTGCATTTGCTGTCAACAAGCTTGCTCAAGCAGTGTACACCCGTGTATATAATGTGTTGGATGGATTCGAAGGAGAAATTTTGGAACTGGCCGGCAATCTTAATGCTGACCGCCGGTTTAAAGGCGGCTGGAAAAATTCAGATTTACCATGGACATATACCCTGGATACGGAACTGGTTTATATGCCTTAAGGTGACCGGCACCTGAAGATAACCCATGGTGGAAAGGAAAATTATGATATTTTTTAATGCAATGGTTAGGGGCTTCAGTGTAAGTTTTTATAGAATTTGGTTTTTTTTGTTTATTCCCGGCTTGTTTTTTGTTTTTGTTACGGGTTTTGCATTCAATTCAGCAACGGCAAATGCTCTTGAGCAACCTCCCAATGTTGTTGAGCGGCAAACGGGGGTTTCCGGTTATGAACTTGATGAAGCCGCGCTAAAGGCAAATGTTGCCGCCCGTATCCGCACAGCCCGGGGAGTTCAGGATGAAAGATTCAGGCAGTTCAGTCCGGATTTGGTGAGCATCGACAAAAAAATACCCATCAATATCCAGGGGATGACCTTTTTTGCTGTGAGTCTGAAAATACTTTCTCCTCCTGATGCTGCTCTCGGGGAAAGTTCCACCTCCCTGGTCGTGGATAAAAGCGGAACTTTACAAATCACTGATATTCAAAATTTGGCCTCTGGAAACAGCCTGTTGCAAGATGCCTTGAACCAGCTTGTAAGTCATGAAGATATCCCGCCTGACTTTGGCAAAGAGATTTTCAGTGGAACCGGTGACTATTCAATGATCGTTATTTCAGATCCGTTCTGTCCTCATTGCCGCAGGGGTTGGAATTATATCAAAGAGCAAGAGGAGAAATTTAAAACAGTAAGATTGGCCCATTTCCCTCTGAATCGTCCGGCCGAGGTGGCCTGCATGGTTATGGCCGATGCCCATAGCCGGCAATTCAAGCTTTTTGAAATTGTTGATTTTGCCTATACCCTCTTAAATCCTGTCCCTAAGGCCGACGATATCCTGAAACAGTTCATGGATGCGTTCCCCGAACTTCAGGAAACATGGGGAGAAGATCCGGCAAGTGCTTTAAAGTATCTGGAAGAAAACTTCCTGGCTGTTGTTCAGGAAGAACGTCAAAAGGCGCAAGGCATGGGGATAAATTCAACGCCTGTTTTTTTTGTTAATAATGAATTTATCAGGGGTTTTAATGCTGAAAAACTTGACAAAGCAATGCCATGAAATATCGGTTTAGGCTTTTATTGCCGGGTATAGCCCTGGCCGGTTTTCTTTTTTGCATCATGTCGGCTCTGGGTATCACCGACAATTTGTGTGTTACCCAGGGATGTGAAGTTTATCGGGGGTATACAGTTGCCGGCGTATCCCTTTACTGGCTGGGAGCCGCGGTTTTTCTGCTTCTGGCAATGATATCCCTTTGGCCCGGCAGTTACGGAGTTCTGGCGATCTTGACGGGTCTGGTACTTGTGGGAAACTTTGTTTTTCTGATAATGCAGTTTCTTCTGTGGCCCTGTACCAGCTGTCTGATTGTAGCCGCACTTCTGGGGAGTTTCGCCTGGTGTCTGTCTGTTCAGGTTAAATCCGGGCTTCGAATGTTGTGCATGGTTTGGCTGCTGCTTTTTTCGGCCAACCTGCTCCTTTTGGCCAGGGACAGTATTGCCCCGTGGCCCGTTCTGGGAAAAACCAATGCTGAAATTCAGATCTTTTTTTCACCCAGCTGCCCTGCCTGTCGCGAGGTGGTGGAAAATTTTCTGGATCGTCCGGATATAGAGCCCTATGTCGCCTTTTATCCTGTGGCCAAGGATGACGGTGACCGTCAAAGGATCAACCTGCTGGTGCGCAACCTGAGACAAGGCATGCCGCCCAAACAAGCTTTTTCTACACACTGGCAGACTTTTACCCGACTGGATCAATTGGGTAACAATTGGTTTCTGGCACTTAATCTTTGGCGAAATCAAATTCACCTTGCCAAAAAGAGTGCTGTTCAGGTACCCCTTATCATTTCCCGTATACCTTTAGGAGAATTTTCTGATATGGATGCTTTACCCCCCGGTGGCTGTTCCATATTTTCGACGGATTTTGAAAATTGTGAAGATGAGATTCCGCCGGACCCCTTTGAAACCCTTTTCAGATAAGGGATCAGGAAGGAAATCGAATTTTACATAACCGAATTCATTGATAAACAGGAGTTGAAAAATGAAATTTAGCCTAAAACGGCTTCTGATCATATCCATTGTGATCATCGCCGGTCTGGTTGCTTATAAAATGGTGCAGCCGCCATCCACATTGATTGGACCGGAAATGCATGCTTCATCTTCCCCAAAGACCTCCATAACACCCACCTCCGGCCTGGTTACCATGATCGATCTGGGTGCCAGCGAATGCCTTCCCTGCAAAATGATGGCGCCTATCCTTGAAGAATTAAAAAAAGAATATGAGGGTAAAGCAGACATTATATTTATAGATGTATGGAAAAATCCGGACCAGGC
>SKZT01000008.1 GCA_007127235.1 Desulfobacteraceae bacterium | reverse complement strand
TTTTCATGATAGGCTTTTTCAAAGGCATTTTTGACACCTGTTTTCCTGCCTATATCCCATTGAAGGACCAGCCGAAATACATATCCCCTCATGAGCAGTTCTTCAAAAACAGGCACGACAAGTCCTGCTGCAGCAAGACACAGTATAAAACCTTTTTCGGTCCAGGGTGTTTCATCTGATCCTGCAAACAGGCTGAGAAGCGCAATCCAGATAAAAGTGCCTATAATTCCGGCAAATATTCCGGTTACGATTGAAAGAACCGGATTGTTGGGCCCTGTCAACGACACATATTTTCGCCATGCCCAAATGAGTATGGGAATTACTATTAGCAGTCTCAGGAGATAAACAGATTCCATACTCAGGGGATTACCCGGAAGTGATCCTATGGCGACATATGCAAAGTAAGGGGCTGCGTAGGGGAGCAGCAGTTGAGCGTTAGTAAGCCTTGGTGTTTTTTTTTCGATTGGATTCATTGGGGGTGCCACTCCTTATTGTATGGTTTGTTATTGGCAGAATGACAGGCTTTCAGCCGGTGAGCGAAAGTACAACTTTCGTACTCAATATTTGAGGCTTGTATTTATCGCAAAAAAAAAGCAAACTGTATTTCTCAGCTTGCTATTTTCTGATTACTATGCCTAATTTGGGGGTGTTAGAGTTAATTAATTTTAATCAATGTTGTCACACTATCCAAAGAAATAAGGTGGTTTGTGCTATAAAAAAATGCTATAATTTGATGATAAAGTTTTTTTTTCGTCATTCCTGCGAAAGCAGGAACCCGTGCGCCTGGGAGCACCGGCTGCCTGGATAGCGCTAAAGCTTCACTTTGTGCCCGGGTCTCCGCTGCGCCCTGAATGACAGTAATTTGGAACGTCTTGCCCAAAAAAACTTGATAATCGAGTTATAGGAAAATTCACTTTATATGGAGATATAAAAATGAAACAATTCAAAATAGTTGTGGAAAAGCATCAGGACGTATATGTCGCCTATCCTTTGGGTTTGAGGGGGGTGGTTGTGGGACAGGGCGAATCCTATGAATCGGCTTTGGAGAATGTGAAGTCAGCCATCAAATTCCATATCGAAACGTTCGGGCTTGACGAAATCGATTCCGATCCTCCGGTTCTTGAGGCTTTTATTGCTGAAGCTCAAATTGCGGTGTGATGACAAAATTTCCTGTAGACGCACCTATACTAAAAGTAGTAAGAGCCCTTGGGAAACTCGGATTTCAGATAGTCAGAGAGGGTAACCACATTGCATTGGTGCGGAAAAACTCTGACGGGACACTGACCCCCATGACCATTCCCAATCATTCAACAATTAAAAAGTCGACTCTGAGGACTATTCTTACCCAAGCCAAAATAGATAGAAACGATTTTTTGAAAGCATATTTTTCATAAAATCCCCCCGGAAATATTTTCCAGCCGGACATACTAATTTACCAGCCAGCGAATGCCTCAAAAAATCTACAATCCCCCCTGGCCACCCTTTTCCAAAGGGGAGAAGCAAAAAATCGCCTTTTTGTGTCACGGCGATTTTTTCACAGGGAAAAAAAGCCGGAATGTGCTTCCTTCACCTTTTTTGCTTTCGACCTCGATTTTTCCCTGATGCGCCTCCATGATTCTTTTGCATTGGAACAATCCAATTCCCAGGCCCTTTTTTTTGGTGGTTTTAAAGGGCTGGAACAAAGACGTTTCCATAAATTCCTTTGGTAAACCACAACCGTTGTCTGTGACCGTCAGTTCAACCCAACCGTTTCGATGGCCGGTTTTGACCTGGATTTTACCGTCTTTGCCAATGGCTTCACTGGCATTGATTATCAGGTTCGTCAGGACCTTCTGAATTTGATCCGGATCTATCCATGTTTCCGGGATATCCCGCAGATCTTGATCCAGAATCCCCTTTGTGTAGCCATTCAATTCAGAAAGGATTCGGTTTGTCAGATCGTTCAGGTTCGTGTGTATCCGGTTTAGCTCGAGATGATGGTTCAAAGAGGACAGACGGCCGCACATATGGTTAATTTTATCGACACTGTTTGAGATCATCTCCAGGGCATCCTGGCGGAATTCCGGATTATCAAAATGCAATGGCAGGTTCTGCAGCGTGAGACCCAGGGTAGATGCAAGGTTTTTCAGGTCGTGGACGAAGAAAGTGGAAATGGTTTGAAATGTTTCCAACTGCCGTGCCTCCCGGAGTTTTTCAGCTAAACGCAGATTGAATAGTCCCCTTGCAGTTTGATCCGCAATCGTTTTTAAAAGATCCAAATCCTCTGCTGAAAAAGAAACGCCGTTGGCCCGCTCACTAAGGGTTAAAAAGCCAATAAAATTTTGTGAAGTTTTCAGAGGAACACAACACCAGGTTTGGGTTTTAGGAAACTTTTCCGAAGGGTTATCATTTGCCTGGTTCGATCCGCCATTTATCGAACGATTCATGATTTTAGGAATGGACTCTTTCTGAAACGAATTCATAAATTCTTCAAAAGCGGTTTCTTTCAGCTTAAGAGACCTGTCTTTGGCCATGGAATGAAAGGTCGATCCGCCCAGGGAAGCAAATTCTTTTTTGTCGTCCAGAAGCCAAATGGTCACAGCCGGTGTTCCCAGGGTGTCGGCCACTGTTTTTGTTATCACTGTACAGAATTCCCTTTGGTCGATCACGGAAAGTGTTCGCTGTGCAAAGTCCGTCCACACTTTTCGGTAATCATAATTTGGGCGCTTCAGGTGCCGGTTTATCCAGAATCTGGCTTTCAGCCGGAGCTCGTCGGATAACAGCATCAAGGATAAAACGATGAGCGCAAAAAACACAAAAAAAACTTCCAAAGGAAAAGCAAGATCAACATCCAGATACTTGACAATCTCTGCAAGAATTCCCACAGCGATCAGATAAAATGCTACGACAAAAATGGTGATGGAATGAAAGATAAAGGTCTGTGAAAAAAAGATGTTAACTTCTGACAGGCGGGTTCGAAAAAATGACACCATGATGAGGCCGGCGGCGATAATACCGGCACCGGCATTGACGGATTCTACAGAAAGATGGGTTGACGAGTACAGCAAAGCCTGGCTGCCGGTGTAAATCCGGGCCGCAAAAATGAAGAATACACCCAGAACCATAAATTTAAGCTTCCAGTACATGGTTCCGGAGAAAACACGAAGGATATTTTCCAGGTTGACAATGATCAATACGGCACAAGCCAGAAAAACAATATGAAAGGCAAACCCGGACCACCCCAGGAAAAGCGACCATCCAAAGCTGATATCTATTATTGAGATGCCTTTATAGAAAAAATTTTTAAAAACACCGGATAAAATGACCGGCAATACAAAGGTTGGTAAAATGACCCATTTCCAGCGGGCAATAACTTCTTTATAGTTTACCCGGGCGAAACTTAAACTAAAGAGCAGCCAGACACCCGGAAGCAGTGCTGTAAAAACGTTTTTTATCCAGCTTAAAAATATTGCCCTTTCCGGGGAAATTGTTTGCGAAACCATACCCTGAAGTCCCTGTTCTATCGCAAAAACCAGCATGCCCAAAGCAAAAATCCGGTAAGCAAAGGAACGGCTGCCCCAAAAGAGGGCAAACAGGCCAATTCCCGCACTTAAGGCGGCACATATGTATGGAAGATAGGTGTAGTATAACATGGCTTATGGTTCTTGGTACTTACCCACCTTTGGTAAAGGGGCGTTTTTAGGTTCCCACCTTTGGTAAAGGGGGGTCAGGGGAGATTTGAGGCTTTTTTAAATCCCCCTAAATCCCCCTTTTCCAAAGGGGGACTGGAATGATCCTCCCTTTTAAAGGGGGACTTGCTGCATCGTTCAGGCACTATCTGATTGCATCCAGCGTCTTCTTCGCTTCTTCGGCTCCCGGAAAATTCGTACCCAACTCCAGTGCCCTGGCAAGAGAGGACTTCGCCTCCTTTTCATTTCCCAGTTTATATTGGGTCATGCCCAGATGATAAAGAACCTCGGGATTATCAGTGAGCTTGGAGGCGCTGTTCTTGAGCAGGCTCGATGCCCACCGGTAGTCTCCCTGCTTGTAGAGTATCCACCCCAGGGTATCCTGAATTCTTGGATCTTCAGGGTTGGCCCTGTTGGCTTTATGAGCGAGCCGAAAAGCTTTTTGCAGGTCTCCGTCGTACTTAGAGTAAATATAAGCCAGATTATTGGCAGCTATAATGGATTCGGGATTTATATCAAGAACTTTCTCGAATTTTTCCCGAGCCTCGTTGATTTCTCTTTTTTGCTGTTGTAATATTGCGGACAAAGTGAGTACCTGAACATTATTTGGATTTTTTTCAAGTGACTGGTCGAAATTTGCCAACGCTTTGTCTGATTTTCCCAATCCCATATAAATCTGGCCAAGTGCCGAATAGGGACCGGGCAAATCCGGTGCCAGCTCGATTGCCTTATTCATTGACGATTCTGCATTTTCAAAATCCTGCTGAGCCAAATACACGTTACCCAAAAGATAGTGCAGATGGCCGGAATCCGGAAACTGTGAAATTTTTAACTTGACTCTTTTGACTGCATTTTCCGGTTTTTTTTCCGACAGGTCCAAAGCTATTAATTGTACCAATGGCTCGCCATAAGCGGGTGCTAACGTCAATGCATTTTCAAACTGTTTCCTTGCTTCTTTCAACTTTCCCTGGTTTTTAAAAGCCATACCAAGCAGAAACGATCCCCGTGGATCTTTGGGAGCCAGGGCCGCGGCCTTTTGAAAAGCCACCACAGCCTTGTCACTTTGCCGGGTGGATTGAAATGCGTTTCCAAGAAGTACGTAAGCAAGAGGGCTGTTTGGATTTTTTTCAATGAATTTGTTCAGCGGATCAATTGCCGCCACCGCATTTCCGGTCTTTATTTCCAGCTCGGCCAACTGCAAAAAGGCCTGTGCGAATTCCGGGCGGATCGAAAGGACCTCCTTGAACTCCTTTTTGGCATCTTCGACATTGCCGGCCTGCACATAGGCAAGGGCGAGCTGATGGCGTGCCTGAAAAATTTCCGGATTAGCCTTTATGACTTGGCGAAAATCATTTATTGCATCATCGGTTTGACCCTTTACCAAATGAATGCGCCCCCGCAAAAGGATGGCGTCAAGATCTGATGGATTTTTTTCAAATATATGGGCCAGGGACTGTAAAGCATCCTCATATTGTTTTTCGCCAAAGGCTATTTTAGCAAGCCGCCGGTGGG
The DNA here is from genome assembly GCA_007127235.1 of Desulfobacteraceae bacterium. GTDB lineage: Bacteria > Desulfobacterota > Desulfobacteria > Desulfobacterales > SKZT01 > SKZT01. The sequence goes on along the minus strand of SKZT01000008.1, from coordinate 836 downwards.
CCGGTAAAAAATCAGGCGATTCTTTTACAACTTCAGACAGCAGTGCTGCAGCCTGATCTTTTTTTCCGGAAATGAGATAAAAGTCCACCAGCTTGATTTGTTCCCTGGACCCCATGGGGGCAAGTCGGGAGGCGGCTTGAAATTCAGCTTCAGCCTGAGCCGGATCACGTTTCAGAAGGTACAAATTGCCCAGCGCTGTATGCGGTTGAGGAGAATCCGGATTTTTTTCAAGAGCCTGCTTATACAACTGCTCTGCTTTTTCGATATTTTTCTTTTGCTGGTAAAGATTTCCCAGTGCCAGGTGATATTGTAAAACATCTTTAAAGTCAGGGTCCCTTTTTTCGAGCATTTCAATGGTTGCATCCAGTTCCTCAGCAGTACTTACCGATCCTGCCAGCAGCACAAATGCATCGATATTGTCAGGATCCATTTGAAGCGCATCTTCTGCCTCTGTGCGTGCTTCAGCCATTCTTCGCCCCATGAGATAAATAATTCCCAGTTTTACAGGGACTTCCGGATTTTTAGTCTCAAGTGCCCGTGCTCTGGAAAGAAACTGAAACGCTTGCTCCAGTTCACCCAGTTCAAAAAAAACCAGTCCCAGCTTTTCAATAGCCTGAAGGTTATCATTTTCTATCTTTAAAACATTCTGGTATTCAAGAATGGCTTCTTTGAATTTTTCTTCGGAAACATATTGTTCCCCTCTTTTCAGATGGCTGGCTTTTTTTTCCTCCGGCGAAAGCGAGCATCCGGCAACGCCAACAAATACAGCCATCAATAAAAATACAAAAATGAAGCGTGCAGCCTGTCTCATTTCTAACTCCTTAAATTTGGTCTTT
>SKZT01000330.1 GCA_007127235.1 Desulfobacteraceae bacterium | reverse complement strand
TTCTCGTTATCATTCAGATCTTGGGAATGAGGTTAAAAAGGATGATTGCAAACGTTCCCCCCTTTTATTGAAAAGGGGGGCAGGGGGGATTTGAGGCGTTTTTAAATCCCCCTAAATCCCCCTTTGCCAAAGGGGGACTATTTAATCCTCGCATGGTAGTTCTGAATAGATCGAACTATGGGAGCACCCTCACGCCTTGCCGCAACACCTTTTGCCGCTGCAATGGCGGCCGCAGTTGTTGTAATATAGGGAATTTTGTACTTAATGGCTGCTTTGCGAATATCGGAACTGTCCTCTGTGCTTTGTTTTCCGCTGGGAGTATTGATAATCAATTGGATTTCTCCATTTTTTATAGCGTCCACAAGATTTGGCCGTCCGTATTTAAGTTTTCTAATGGAAAGAGCATCTATTCCATTTTCTTTTAAAAATTCGTGAGTACCCTCTGTGGCATATATGGTAAACCCCAGGTCGTTAAATCGTCTGACAGGTTCCAGTGCAGCGGTTTTATCTCTGTTTGCTATGGTAAACAAAACAGAACCTTCAAGTGGAAGGGTTGTTTTGGTGGCTTCCTGAGCTTTAAAAAAGGCTCTTCCGAAAGAATGGGAAATTCCCAGCACTTCTCCTGTGGAGCGCATTTCAGGCCCCAGAACAGGGTCAACTTCGGGAAACATATTAAACGGAAAAACGGCTTCTTTGACACCGAAATGAGCAATCTGTTTAATTTCAAGTCCCAGTTCCGGCAGTTTTTTGCCAAGCATCACCTGAGAAGCCAGCCGGGCCATGGATATACCGCAAACCTTGGAAACGATCGGAACCGTTCTGGAAGCCCTGGGATTGGCTTCCAGTACATATACAGTGTTTTCATAAATAGCATACTGAACATTCATGAGCCCCACAACATTTAACTCAATGGCTATTTTCCGGGTATATTCGTTTATTGTATCGATATGTTTAAGCGGTATACTGATGGGAGGTATTACGCATGCGGAATCACCCGAATGAATACCGGCAAGCTCGATATGTTCCATCACCGCCGGAACAAAGGCATCCGAACCGTCTGCAATGGCATCGGCCTCAGCTTCGATAGCATTGTCCAAGAATTTATCGATTAAAATGGGACGTTCCGGAGTTACCTCCACCGCAGCCTGCAGATAGCGTTTTAACATATCATCATCATGGACAATCTCCATGCCTCTTCCGCCCAGCACATATGAAGGTCTGACCATCAGGGGATAACCTATTTTTTTCGCAATTGCAAAAGCTTCGTCATATGTTTTTGCCATTCCGGATTCAGGCTGGGGGATTCCCAGTTTACGCATAATATTTCTGAACCGGTCGCGGTCCTCGGCCAGATCGATAGTATCAGGGCTTGTGCCCAAAATAGTAACACCTGCTTCAGCCAGTTCATTGGCAATATTCAAGGGTGTCTGGCCGCCAAATTGCACAATGACGCCCTCGGGTTTTTCATTTCTGTAAATGCTTAAAACATCTTCTACCGTCAGCGGTTCAAAATAAAGCTTGTCAGAGGTATCATAGTCGGTGGATACGGTTTCGGGATTACAATTGACCATGATCGATTCATAGCCTTCATCCCGGATTGCTAAAGCTGCATGAACACAGCAATAATCAAATTCGATTCCCTGCCCGATCCGGTTGGGGCCTCCCCCCAGCACCATAATTTTTTTCCGGTCGCTGACCTCTACGAGATTTTTACCGTTATAGGTGGAATAGTAGTATGCGGCATTGTCGACCCCACTGACCGGAACCGATTCCCATGCTTCCATCACCCCGAGTCTTTCTCGGTGTTCCCGGATATCTTTTTCATCAAGTTCCAGGAGCATGGCAAGATATTTATCCGCAAACCCGTCCTTTTTGGCACAAACAAGAAGTTCATCGGGAATGCCGGTTCCTTTGCAGGCAATGATTTTTTCCTCCAGCTCCACCATTTCTTTCATCTGGCCAATAAACCATGGTTTGATATGGGTAAGCTGATAAAGCTCCTGTATATCTGCTCCTTTTCGAAGGGCTTCATACATTAAAAACTGTCTTTCACTGCTGGGCTCCCCCAATTTTCCCATCAGCTGGTCCAACGAAAGTGAGTTGAAGTTTCTGGCAAAACCGAGTCCATATCGCCCAATTTCAAGGCTCCGGATTGCCTTCTGAAAAGCTTCCTTATAAGTTTTTCCGATGCTCATCGCCTCGCCTACAGCACGCATTTGAGTGCCAAGCCTGTCCTGAATGCCTTCAAACTTTTCAAATGCCCAGCGGGCAAATTTAACCACCACGTAATCTCCGGAAGGCGAATACTTATCCAGGGTACCGTCACGCCAATACGGAATTTCATCCATGGTCATCCCCCCGGCAAGAAGGGTTGAGACCCTGGCGATTGGAAATCCTGTGGCCTTGGATGCCAGAGCTGACGACCTGGAAGTTCTGGGATTAATTTCAATGACCACCACCCGACCGGTTTTGGGATCATGGGCAAATTGAATATTGGTTCCCCCGATAACCTCAATGGCTTCCACAATGGCATATGAATACTGCTGAAGTTTTTGTTGAAGTTTTTCCGGTATGGTCAGCATGGGGGCGCTACAGAAACTATCTCCGGTGTGAACTCCCATGGCATCGACATTTTCAATGAAACATACCGTGATCATCTGATTTTTGGCATCTCGCACCACCTCGAGTTCCAACTCTTCCCAACCCAGCACAGACTCTTCCACAAGCACCTGATTCACCATACTGGCGGCCAGCCCCCGTGCAGCAACCCCACGAAGCTCCTCTACATTGTAAACCAAACCTCCACCGGTTCCTCCCATGGTGTAGGCCGGGCGAATAACCACCGGATATCCAAGATCCCGGGCAACAACTTCTGCATCCTCAACCGTGTTAACTGCGAGGCTCTTAGGCGTTTCGATACCCAGCCGGTCCATGGTTTCTTTAAAAGTCGTGCGGTCTTCACCACGTTTTATAGCATCAACGGTAACGCCGATCACCTTTACCTTATATTTGTCGAGAACACCGGCCTCATGCAATTCCGATGTCAAGTTCAAGCCGGTTTGCCCACCCAGATTGGGCAATATAGCGTCCGGCCTTTCTTTGTCGATAATCTCGGTTATCACTTTGACATTAAGGGGTTCAATATATGTGGCATCCGCCATTCCCGGATCTGTCATTATCGTTGCCGGGTTGGAGTTGACCAGCACAATTTCATAACCTAATGATCGCAATGCCTTGCAGGCTTGAGTTCCGGAATAGTCGAATTCGCACGCCTGGCCGATAATAATGGGCCCTGAACCAATAATCATAACTTTTTTAATGTCGCTTCGCCTGGGCATAAATACTCCTTAATTTTTGAACAAGTTCATTTTTAAGCGGATTTTACATTTTTTAAACAGCCGCGATGATTTATAAAAAATTAAGGACGATAATTAAGTTAAGTGGAACCAAAAATCAAGAAAGATTAAAGCAAAAGTGTTTCTTACAATTTTGGCCGATTTTAATATGAGTGTAACCTGTTTGAGGCCGGAGTGCGAAAGTTGTACTTTCGCATAACCGGCTGAAAGCCGGTTCACCCGAAAAACTGGCTGGTTATAACCGTTTTGGGAGTGTAAAAATTATTCAATGGTTACAAGTTCGAATATGAGTGTAAACTGTTTGGGTGAAATCCGATGTTCTGTAGGTGCGAATTCATTCGCACTTAAAATCCGGCACGGATTTACAGAAGATTCTTTAAAACCATCCTGCAACTTTATTTCCAGGAAAACGGTTTTAGAGCCTGTAAATAACATCGGGGTTCACATTGTGCGAATGAATTCGCACCTACATTTGAGCACAAGTATTTTTACACAAACAGTTTAAACGTTTAAACTCTATTCGTTTTTTACTCTATTAATAGCTTTAGTGGATCAAAAGTTTTGAAATTACTAAGAGCTGCAGCTGTAAATATACATTCTTGACACTGCATCAATACGCAATTAGTTTAAATATTATACTTCAACTTAAGGAAAAGAAGGCAGGCAATCATGCAAAAAAAAGACAGTTCAGCAAAAATTTATAACACCCTTATTCTTGGAGTCATTCTGTTGACCTTTTTTATGACCTTACCAGGTTGTTCAGGAAATTACGGAATCATTCAGAAAAGTCGTGAAGCGGGGCGGATTTTTGAGAAACATCAGGTCCTTGAAGACCATAACTATTACTTTAGCGGTCCGGCTGCATCCCCCTATGCCGTTATCGCTATTCACCAGGATTATACCCTGAAATCAAGATTATGGAAAAAAACCGATCTGACAACGGGTCAATTGGAAAGGTGGCTTGCCCTGGGTATGCAGAAGACTACAGGATGGCCGGCCAGTGGAAGTTTTATTTTAGGTCCTGACGGTCAAAAAATAGGTATGTGGTTTTCCATTTTCAGAGGTACCGTGGTAAAATTGGAAGATGACAACACTGTTGTCGTTCATCCACCGATATCAGCTCCCTGGAAAGGCCCCACTCCAAGTTTGGAAAGAGGGTCCATTGATTCGGGGAAACCGCCTTTGGGATAGGACCGGGCTGTGTGCAAAAAGTCCCCCTTTGGTAAAGGGGGATTTAGGGGGATTTAGGGGGATTTAAAAAAGCTTCAAATCCCCCCTGTTCCCCCTTTACCAAAGTAAAGAAACGTTTTCGATCGTCTATTCACTTAACCAATCACCCCGAAATCCGTTATAACCAGAAAACATTTTAAAACGGGTGTATCCGCTGCCAGGCTTTACCATTGAGACATAGATACACCCCTGGTTTCGCAAAAAAATGCAAAAGCACAGCTTTTGCACTCCGGACACATTTCTCATGGGTGGGTAAAAACCAGCCCATGAGAAGAAGCGATTTCGTATTTATTTTCGGCCGATTCCGCTATAGATAAACCCCATTTCCCTCATGGCATCAGGTCTGTATATATTTCTTCCGTCCACAATGATCGGTCTTTTTAACAGCTGTTTTACCTGCTCAAGGTCGATATTGCGAAAAAGGTCCCATTCAGTTGCCACAACCAGAGCATCACACCCCTCCACAGCTTTATAGGGATCATCAAAAAAATTCACATGTTTCAATTCTTTTTTGGCATTTTCAGCGGCAACAGGATCATAAGCGTTAATGCTTGCCCCATGCTCCTGAAGCCTGCGGATAATTTTCAAAGCCGGTGACTCTCGGATATCATCGGTTTTGGGCTTGAACGAAACGCCCCAAATGGCCACCGTGATACCTTCTATAGGCATAATGGCCTGGAGTTTTTCCACCACCAGCGTGTTCTGCTTTTCGTTAATACGGTCCACAGCTTCAAAAAGGTCGGCCTCACACCCGTATTTTTTCATTGTAGCAATCAGGGCCTTGACATCTTTGGGAAAGCAGCTTCCACCATAGCCTATTCCAGCATGAAGAAACCTTGGACCGATGCGATTATCCAGACCAATGCCCCTGGAAACTTGTGTAATATCCGCACCCGCTTTTTCGCAGAACAAAGAAAGCTGGTTCATAAAACTGATACGGGTGGCCAGCATACAATTGCTGGCATATTTTATAACCTCGGCACTACGAACATCGGTAAACATGATGGGCCTTCCGGTTCTGGCAAGGGAGCGGTAAAGATCTGCCATGAGTTTTTCTGCTTTAGGGCTATCTGTGCCAACAACAATTCTATCCGGATTTTCAAAATCTTTTATCGCAGCGCCCTCCCTCAAAAACTCGGGGTTGGAAACCACGTCGAAATCAATTTCTTTTGTAAGATTTTCCCTGATTATCTTTCTAACCAAATCTGCTGTTCCCACCGGAACCGTACTTTTATTGACTACTATTTTGTAATCATTCATAGACTTGCCAATGGCCGCGGCCACATTTTTTACCGACGAAAGATCTGCCTCACCGTTATCTCCGGTGGGAGTTCCCACGCAAATAAAAATAATATCGGATTTTTCAAATGTTTTTTGTGCATCGGTAGTAAGAACAATCCTTCCGGCCTTGAGGTTTGTTTTGAAAATTTCTTCAAGGCCGGGCTCATAAATGGTCATGCGTCCATTTTTAAGAGCATTGATTTTCGTCTCATCGGAATCAAGACAAATGACATC
>SKZT01000211.1 GCA_007127235.1 Desulfobacteraceae bacterium | reverse complement strand
GATTTCGATTTTGAATTTGAGGATTTGGATGAACTTTTAGCTGAAGAAGACAAATCGGATTTGAACCCAAAAACCGATCCTCTTATTTCATCTCTTGAAAGTTTTGCGGAAGAAATCGATTTGTCCGAACTGGATGATTTTTTCAAGGAAGATGAAACGCAGGTTGAGAGCTTTCTGGAACCTGATGAGGATTCGAAAGAATCAATATTCGAATTTGATCCGGAATTGAAAAATTTTCTTGAACCTCCTGAAGCAGAAGATGTTGAAAGCTCAGGTAAGGTGGAAGATATTGAGGAAGAAATCGAAGATATCGATTTTTCCGACTTGGATAATCTTTTCGCAGAAGATGAAAGCCCGCCTGCCGAAGGTTCGGAGATTTTTCAAGACAATGACAGCATGTCTGAAAAAAGCGAGGAGTTTTCCGATATCGATAATTTACTTGATAGCGAAAAAGAGCTTTCTTTAAATGATACTTCCGAAAAAACCGATGATCAGTTCGATTTTGAACTTGAAATAGAAAGCCAGGAGGACTCAGAAGCCGAGGTGGCCCGGAATAAAGAAGCTCCGGATCCGGACCCCGAATTGGATTTGGAGTTCGACCTGGATCTTACAATGGAAGATGATTTTGGATTTGACCCGTTGGCAGAAAAGAAGGATGCCGAGACGGATTTTGAATTCGATTTGGAATTAGATGCTGAAGAAAATACAGAAGCAGAGGGAAAAACCCTTGATGATGAAGAATTTGACTTATCTGATCTGGAAAATATCATTGATCTGGAAGAAGAACCGGATAATGAAGTAAAACCTTTCAAAGAAACAAAAGCGGCCGAGATGGAAGACGAAGAACTCGAATTCGATCTTCACCTCGACCCGGATGATGAAAAATGGACTTCTCCCGAAGTTGTTTTTGAAAAAGAAGATTTGGAATTAGATAATTCGGATAAAATTGCCGCTTTAGGTTCCGGTCCCGAAGACCAGGGTGAAGAAAATGCACATGAGTTTTATGCTCAAAAGACTCTTGGAGCTTCTTTTGAAGAAAAAGACGATTATGATGTGGAAGAAAATCGGGGGAAATTCCAGGAAGCTTTTGAAACGGTGACTTTGATAAGCCATCCGATTCAGGGCCAACAAGAGGAGTCAGTCGAATCGAAACCAGAGAAAAAACCAAAAAAGAGGCTAAGTAAAACAATACTTGTGGCTTTTATTCTCTTTATTCTTGCCGCTGCAGGTTATGGCGCTTTTACTGTTTTTAAACCGATGAATATTCAAATACCCTTTATTGGCAATTTTATGAAAGACCAACCTGTGGATCCCGGAAATCTCCAAATGCACATCTCTGACCTTCACAGCAGGTTTATGGATAATCAAAATGGTGAAAGAATATTTATCATCACAGGTATGGTAAATAATGAATATCAAGAGGCCAGAAGCCTTGTTAAAATCACAGGAAAAATTTATCAATCTGAAAGACAGTTGACCCAAAGTCAACAGGTTTATGCCGGCAACACAGTATCCGACCTGGAGTTGTTCAGCCTGAAGCCGGAGGTTATCAAAAACCGGTTAAACAACCGCTCCGGAGAAAACAGAACCAACCTCAATGTTCAGCCAAACCAAAGTATTTCATTTATGATTGTATTTTCAAATTTACCTCAGAACCTCGAAGAATTTACAGTAGAAATAGATGGCTCATCTCAGGTTTGAAAAATTAATTTTCGGCTTGACTATAGAAAGTGTAGCTGTTATATAACGTGTTTGTTTTTTTACAATCTCTGGCGATGTAGCTCAGTTGGTCAGAGCATGCGGCTCATATCCGCAGTGTCCGGGGTTCAAATCCCTGCATCGCCACCATTTTTTTCAATTAAAGCTCCTGTGATTTTTTTAAAATCACAGGAGCTTTTTTTTATATACTTTTTCAAATCATTTTCTGAAAAAATTATAAAACCTACAATGGTTATTGACTCTGTGTGCCAATGATTTTCATTTTTTTTTGAGCTTGCAATAACACCTGAGTGTATACTATAATCAGACCCTAATGAAAATGTTTAGATCTGAAAGGATTTAAAAATTTACCATGTTTCCTGGATTTGAAAAAATGGTTGAAGAGCGGATACTGGTGGCCCAGAGAAAAGGTGATTTCGACAATCTGGAGGGTTCCGGAAAACCCTTGAACCTGGAGGAACTTGCCGGAGTTCCCGAAGATCTCAGGCTCTCATATAAAATATTAAAAAACGCCGGCTGTCTTCCACCGGAAATAGAGCTTAAAAAAGAAATCACGAAAACTGAGGACCTTCTTGGTGCCATGGAGGATACGGCAGAGAAGTATAAGTTGATGAAAAAACTTAATTTTTTGATTATGAAATTGAACACTTTGCGTAACACTTCGGTTGAATTCGAGATGCCTGAAAAATATATGTCCTCTCTTATCGAGCGTTTCGGAACCGATAGCACTAAAAAGTAAAACCCTGGTTACAGGGTTTTTAATGGAATTTTGAATTATGAAAGCAAAGAGTATCAAAGAAAACGATGGTCTGTTTAAAAGCATATTTAAGAGTATATTTATTGCATATTTTATTCTTATACTTCATTTAATATTGGTGGCAGGCCTTGGTGTAATAATTATCTTCTTTAGGGGCATTGTAAACTACATGGCTTGGATATTGCTCGGCGGTGTTGGCATTGTCCTTTTTTCCACCTTTTATTTTTATCGAAAGATGAAAAAAGAGGGTAGAAGCTTAAAAGAAATGATGAATTCTCCGGTTTTCAGAGGAAGAGAGGTTGAGATCAGTTTTCTGGGAGGAATGGCATCATTGAAGGTCGGCAAGCCCGCACAAAATTTAATTGATTATTATCCCAATGAAATAAAACAGCTGGAGTCCCCCGAAGCCGCCCGATTGAGAGAACTCAATGAACTGGTTCGTCTTTTTGAAAATAATCTGATTACTTTGGATGAATATAACCAGGCAAAAAAACATATTTTTAGCTCCAATTGATAAAGAAATGGCAACATGATGAAAAAGCTGAATATTGCGCTGCTTTTAGGTGGTATATCCTCTGAAAGAGAGGTTTCATTAAAAAGTGGAAATCAGGTCTATGAGGCTCTCGATAAAAAGAAGTATAATGTTTTGCGGTATGATCCCAAAGAAGATCTGCCAAAACTGTTTGTAGATTCACCAAAGATTGACGCAGCCCTTGTTATTTTGCATGGCCGTTATGGTGAGGATGGAACCATTCAGGGACTTCTGGAGCTTTTAGATATTCCTTATCAGGGCTCCGGTGTTTTAGGAAGTTCTGTGGCGATCAATAAACTGGCTGCAAAAAAACTTTATGAACAAGCAGACATTTTAATTCCTGCATATATGGTTTTTCATAAGGGCGAGAAAATAGATGGGAACATCTGTAATTCACAAATTGGCTTTCCGATAGTTGTCAAACCTGTGGAGGGAGGTTCCAGTATCGGGATGACGATTGTTCGGGAAAAAAAATATTTGAATGATGCTGCAGCCAAAGCCTTTGAGCATGATCATAGCATAATTTTGGAAAAATATGTCGAAGGAACGGAACTTACAGGGAGTGTAATTGGAAATGATGAACCAGAGTCGCTTCCATTGATCGAAATTATCCCCGATAAAGCTTACCCTTTTTTTGATTATGAAGCCAAATACAAGCCTGGTGCAACCCAGGAAATATGTCCTGCGCCAATAGGCAGGGCGCAGTCTGAAAAAGCGCAAGCGCTGGCCGTAAATGCCCATAAAGCTCTGTTTTGTAGGGGCTACAGCCGTACGGATATGATCATGGATTCCAATGGAGACATTTTCGTTCTTGAAACCAACACCATACCTGGTATGACACCCACCAGCCTTTTTCCCCAAGCCGCCGAGGCTTATGGTTTGTCATTTGGCCAATTGCTGGATCGCTTGATAGAACTTGGCATCGAAGAGCACAAACTTCGGCGGAACAATCAATGATGATCAAGGGTTTGCAGGACCTCAAAAAAACATTTGATCGGCTTGACAGCAAAGACATATATGTAGGTTCACTGACGGCAAAACATCTTCAACATTTCATGATGATCGATCTACTTGAAAGAGGAGTGGCTTGTATTCCTTTTTGCCTTTCTCAATTGCTCAGTGGCTACAAAACAGCCCAAGCACTGGTTTTAAAGCAATGGATGCATCCTTTGACCCGTGTTATTACCAGGCGAATTGAATTGCTTCACACAATCAGCCTTTACAATAAAAATGAGGTTGGAAATGTAGTTACCAAAGAAGATCAAAAAGACTGCGGCCACGGAATTCGCTTGTGGGACAATATTGAAAACCTCTACAGCGTTCTTGGTCTGGAAGAATCCTCATATCCTTTTGTTCTGCAGCCTTTGATTCAAAACTTCACGGATGTGCGCGCCATAATTGTTGGAGATTATAAAGAGGCTTATACCCGTGAAAATCCTTATAATTTCAGATGTAACATTTCCGCCGGAGGGAAAAGCAGAGCATATGAGCTAAGCAGCGAGGAGATAGATTTTTGTGAAAAAATCATGACAAGAGGTAAATTTATATATGCTCATATCGACTTGATGGTTCTTGATAATGGTATTATATATCTTTCGGAAATTGCTCTGAATGGAGGCCTTAAAGGGGCGAAGGCCGATCGACAAGGATTGGATCAAAAAAAAGAGCGACTGCTTGAAAAAACAGCCTTGGAATTAAGGGGCACGACATAAAAAAATATCGTTTTCCAGAAAAAGCCTTTTTTTAAAAGTCATGGAAATCAAACAGGAGGAAAAAAGCAATGGGAAATAAAACGCCACTTGTAAGTATTGTTATGGGCAGTGATTCGGACCTGGAAGTTATGCAGGAAGCGGCTTTCATTTTAAAAAAATTCGATGTTGCTTATGAGATGACTGTCGCTTCAGCTCACCGAAGTCCAGAAAGAGCCTCGAAGTTTGCAAAGACGGCCATGGAAAGGGGCGTAAGAGTAATCATTGCAGGAGCCGGACATGCCGCTCACCTGGCCGGCAGCATGGCAGCTTATACCACTTTGCCAATTATCGGAGTACCCATTGATTCATCTTGCTTGCAGGGCCTTGATGCGTTATTGTCGACCGTGCAGATGCCTCCCGGCATTCCCGTAGCCACGGTTTCAATCGGAAAATCAGGAGCAGGAAATGCGGGAATTCTCGCATTGCAAATATTGGCTTTGTCAGATTCCACCCTTCAAAACAAACTGTTAAAGTATAAAAAAGAGCTTGCTGAAAAAGTCGAAGAAAAAGCTAAAAAAATTGAATCCCAGCAATAAAATTAAGCGCATCAACCCTGATTCTCCGGATCCTCTGCTACTAAAAGAAGCTGCAGAAATCATACGGGAAGGAGGCGTTGTGGTTTTTCCGACAAAATGCCTCTATGGATTGGCTGCTGATGCAATGAATCGGGAGGCTGTGGCCAAAATTTTCAAGATAAAAGGGCGCTCTCCGGCTAAACCCCTGCTTGTTTTAATTAAAGAACAAAAAGCGCTTGAAACAATTGTTAAAGATATTCCAGTAAATGCACAGCGCCTTATGGCGAAATTCTGGCCGGGTAATATGACCCTAATTTTTTTTGCCCGCCAAAATCTTCCGCCATTGCTCACCGGAAATAGCGGCAAAATAGGAGTTCGACTCCCCGGTCATCCTGCGGCATCGGCTCTCACCAAACTTTTGGAAAATCCTATAACAGCCACCAGTGCAAATTTATCAGGAAAGTCGGGTTGTTCAAACATTGGGCAACTTGATTTAAAAATACTGCTTGAAGTCGATCTGGTACTCGATGCCGGACCACTTCAAGGAGGTATCGGTTCTACCATAGTAGATACAACTGAAAAAAGACTCCTCATTTTAAGAGAGGGAACCACATCCTCGAAACAGGTGTTTAATTCCCAGTAACCAAATTAAATTTCGAAGCAGCTCAAAGATATTGACAACACACTTTTTTTTTGTCATATGTAAGCAAATTGCGCCGGAGTGGTGAAATAGGTAGACGCAGGGGACTCAAAATCCCCCGGACCTTGCGTCCGTGTCGGTTCGATTCCGACCTCCGGCACCAGTAAAATCAAGGGGTTAGCCATTTT
>SKZT01000088.1 GCA_007127235.1 Desulfobacteraceae bacterium | reverse complement strand
CACGCAATACAGACTTTGTGGTTGTCTAAAATCTTGGGCAAATGCTCAAAGACTCGTTCGATAGCCTCGGTCATAGGTACGTTAAGTGCCCAGGCTATGCGGCGGAGTGTGCAGGATGCCTGATATGAAAGCTCAGGGGTATATGCCACCTACAAATCACCTCCCTTCAAAAACAAAAAACCATTTGCCGGCAAACAAATGGCTCATCTTTGAAATCTATATTTTTTATTACCTTGAACCAGTGATAAGATGCGGAAATGCCCCATACGGCGGGCTATAAATGGTAGTGGTCCATATAGCCTCTCATAAACATGTATTACCCTCATTGTATGTTCTGGGGCGGTCGCTTAAACAGCTTTAACGTTCCAGGAAGTTCATTGCCGACAGAAACACATTAATGGACCAAAGTAATATGTTCGGGACCGCTTGAAAAAAATTGTTCATTTTAAAAAGGCTTTGGTTTCGTCTGCCATTAACACCTAAATCTTCTGAAAATACCTTTAAATGCCTATCATTATAGACCTCCACTGCTTTTTTACTTTTTTTTGTTCTTAAGAAGGCCGGTATTTCTCCACCAAATAGTAAACCTTGCACGTGTGATCCATAATTGATAGATTTCCTTTTGTTAAAAACTTTTTCAAAAGGTTCGAATACCATTATGGAGTGTAGTTAATGACAGCTAAATTAAAAGATGCACAACTTGATCAATTTACCGATTCAGCATTGAAAATAATAATGGAATCCTCGCCAGTGGGAATTATTGTCTTTGGCCGTGACGCACGGGTCATTTCTTTCAAATATCTGGTTAAAATACAAAGTCACCAGTGTTATTGTTGAAGGCTCAAAATTTGCCATGATGACTATCGATGATATAACCGGATACAAGCAGGACGAAGAAAAACTGAATTATGCTCTGGCCGAGCTGTCGGTTATCCATGAGCATGCACCCATTGCCATGATGCTGGTGGACAAAGATAGGCGGGTATGTAAGGTCAACGGCTTTGCTTCTCGGTTTGCAAACCGCCTGCCAAATGAAATGATCGGATTAAGAATCAGGATGCTACCGGTGCCATCATATCTGCAAATCCTTCGGCAGAAAGAATTCTGGGGCTTTCTTTGGATCAAATGCTTGGAAAAACCTCCATGGACACTCGATGGAAAATGATTCGGGAAGATGGCTCCGATGTGCCGGGAAATGAGCATCCTGCCATGCAGGCTCTGCAAACAGGGCAGAAAATAGGTCCTGTGACAAGAGGCGTGTTTCATCCGGACAAAAATGCTCATATCTGGCTGTCCATCACGGCGATACCCCTTTTTCAACCTGGCGAAACAACCCCTTTTCAGGTTTATGCAACTATTGAAGATATTACCGAGCAAAAACAGGCAGAAGAAAAGTTTAAACATTTAAATGTTGTTCTGCGGGCCATTCGAAATGTAAACCAGCTTATCACTCAGGAAAAAGTGCAGAGCAATGCATTACTATCCCTATCCGGATCAAAAGGGTAACGTTCAGGGAGTCGTTGTCAATGCCCGTGACATCACAGAGTATATTGGTATTGCACGTGATATCACCGAACAAAAACAAGCAGAAGAGGAAAAAGAGATACTACAGGCCCAGTTTATTCAGGCTCAAAAGATGGAATCCATTGGACGACTTGCAGGAGGTGTGGCCCATGATATTAACAACAAATTGAATGTCATTCTGGGATATGCTGAATTCGTGCAAGAATCCCTCAGTAAATCCGATCAGAACCATGATTTTATGAAAGAAATTATAGATGCTACTATACAGTCTACCGATATAATCGGACAGCTTCTGGCCTTTGCACGAAAACAAATCATCAGCCCTAAAGTTTATGACTTAAACACAATCATAGAAAGTATGCTCAAAATGCTCCGACGATTGATCGGTGAAGACATTGATCTTTCGTGGTCACCAGAATCTCAGTTGTGGGAGGTAAAAATAGATCCTACCCAGATTGATCAAATATTGGTCAATCTCTGTATCAATGCACGTGACGCCATCGAAGGAGTGGGTAAAATTACCATAGAAACTGATAATGTAACTTTAGATGAAAAAGCTATTATAACAATGACCAAGTTGATGCTTGAGAAGCTGGGTTATCAAGTATTAGCTGCAGACACACCAGGTAAAGCCATGCAACTGGCCAAAAAACATTCAGGGAAAATTCATCTTCTTATCACCGATGTAATCATGCCTGAGATGAATGGTCGTGATTTGGCAAATCAAATAGAGGATCTTTACCCCAACATCAATACCCTGTTTATTAATTGACTAACAGGTTAAAGAGTGCTAATTCTTCTTTCAAAATCATACCATACAGCTTTCCAGAAAATATTGATGGTGGATAATCAGCCGGAAACACAAGAAAAAGTTTTTTGTCTTTTTCCTCTATCCACGCCAAAACATTTTCTTGAAAGCTATATAAATTCATCATCACACTGAGTTTTCGGAAATTTCATGATTGACCTTCACAGCCATATACTGCCTGAAATAGACGATGGGCCGGAAAGTTTGGAAAAAAGCACGCAAATGGCTGAGTTGTATGTCAAATATGGATTTACGCATGTGGTGGCAACACCTCATTGGATGTCAGGAACTTTATGGGCTGTTTCCAAGGAAACAATTTTTGACAGTATTACCCAGCTTCGCCATGCCCTCGAAAGCAAATCCATCAATATCAACATTCTCGCTGGCATGGAAATTGCTTTAGACATTGGCCTTGTTGATTTGTTGGTTGGCAAAAGGCTGCTGACATTAGCCGGGGGATCTTATGTGTTGA
This sequence comes from Desulfobacteraceae bacterium, assembly GCA_007127235.1. Lineage (GTDB taxonomy): Bacteria > Desulfobacterota > Desulfobacteria > Desulfobacterales > SKZT01 > SKZT01. The sequence goes on along the minus strand of SKZT01000088.1, from coordinate 3,308 downwards.
TCGAGTCTCCCTTTCAGAGATTGCCATTGGGATGGCAACAAGTGATTTTTCAGATCATGGCCAAGGGATTTCGGGTTGTTTTAGCCCACCCGGAAAGGTGCCATCACTTTTATATGGAACCGGATTTGCTTCACAGCTTTATTGAAGCAGGAGGTTATCTGCAAGCCAATTATGATTCTTTTTTGGGGCATTATGGCACCGAAGCTACTAATACAGCGTTTTCCTTATTAGAAAAGGGATACTTGCATTTGCTGGCCACAGACAGTCATGATACTGAGTACAGACACCCTGGCAATGCTTTGAAAGCTTTGGAGATTTTAAACAAAACAGCAGATGCAGAGACGGTGGAAATTTTAACCCGTATCAATCCCCAGCGAGTCATAACTGGTTTACCATTGAAAACAACCACCCCTGCAATACCATTATCAAAAAAAAGAAAAAAATGGTGGTTTTTTTGAAAAAAACTCTTCTGACTTTTATCCTGTTAGCCTTATCCATCTGGCTCATACGATACGGGATGATATGGCAAACTGCAAATGATCCGGATTATACATTTGAAAAATCTAAAGCAAATGACTCTAACTATTTTGCGGGGGGTTTTTATAATTCCGGAATTAACGCCTGGTTTAAAAATAATCCTGAAATGGCAATAAACTATTTGCGCAAGGCTTTATTGATTGACAGATTTCACATGAACGCCTGGCTAAAAATGGCGGAAATAAAAATGGCTCAGGGAAACACGCATCAGGCTTCTCAAATTTTAAATTTTTCCCATAATTTGACAAAAGATGTGGTGGAATGGAAATGGCAGAAAATTCTGGTGGCACGGGAACTACCAAGTGAAGAGATATTTTTTGACAATATCAATTTTATAATCCCCTATCGCCAGTTTCAGGAAGAAGCCATTTATTTGATGGACAGGTCCCTGGCCTCAGATACACCTTCGGTTTTAAATGTTATGGAAACGGCCAATTTTCCTTATTATCTATACTGGCTTATGAAATGGCAAAGGATCGAAGACAGCTTCCAGGTTTGGACGGAACTTTCCAATGAAAACATGGTGGATGATCATTTGTATGACCGATATGTTCATTATTTGATTTCGCGAAGAGAAATTCAGCGTGCAGCCGCTATTCGAAAGCAGTATATGGGTGATGAAGGAATAACCAATCCGGGATTTGAGCTTCCTCTTTCCAACCGGGGCTTTGGGTGGCGCCGTGATTCAGGTGAGCACTGGAATATTCAGCGAGTCAGCTTTCAAAAAATTGAGGGAAATTATTCGCTTCAAATAAGGTTTTCAGGTAATGAAAATATAAATTTCCGTCATTTAAGACAAATTGTGCCGGTTTTACCCGGTAATGACCATGTACTTTCTTTTTGGTGGCGAAGCAGAAATTTGACCACGGACCAGCGTCCTTTTATTGAAATTATTGGCCTTGATTGCAAAAACAGTTACTGGAAAAGCGAAATGATTCCTTCCACCACGGGATGGCGGAAAGAGACAATTTTCTTTTCCGTACCGGAAGAATGCCATGCAGTAACGGTAAGGCTCAGGCGACAAACGAGTCATCGTTTTGATAATAAAATCAGCGGGGAGGTATGGCTTGACCAATTTAACCTGGAAACACTTAACCGGCAGCAATTTCCCCAGCATGACCGTTCTTTATCTTAACATTAGGATTGTAAACAGGAGTGACTATGGCTTCAGATAGCAACATTGTCATCAGAGATCATCAACAAAACAAGGAAAACAACCTGCCATCGAGTGATTTCAGAGAAAGTATTCCCAATGGGGCAGAAGAAGAAATTGATCTTCGCGATTATATCGAAGTTATTCTTCGGCGCAGGTGGCTGGTTTTGGGAGTTCTTTTTTTTGTTTTTGTATCCACGCTGATCTTCAGCTTGTCTGCGCAAAAACTATACCGGGCCACAGGCACTATTGAGGTGAATGCAGAGCAGCAGAAAGTTACAAAATTTGAAGAGGTGGTAAATGAAACACTCCGGTCGCAGGAGCTTGTTGCCACTCAGGTATCACTCATGAAAAGCAACAGCATCGCCGAACGCGTAATTTCAGCCATGAATTTAAAAGAACACCCGGTTTTCGCCGACGACGGCCCTAACAAAAGTTTCATCAGTCTCGGAACCTTCAAAGCCTTTGTTAAAAATATTATCGGACAAGACACCGATAAAATGTCAGAAAATACAATGCTCACCGAAACGATGGAAAATAGGAGATTGATCGGTTTTTTACAGAGAAATCTTGAAGTTTCACCTACCCGTAATTCAATGATTGTTCAGGTGTCATTTATATCCCCCAGCCGTGAGTTATCTCAGGATGTGGTCAATCATATCATGAATGAATTCATCGCCTGGAAAATGGATCAGCGGTTGGATTCTTCTGTAACGGCACGGGAATATCTGATGAAACAAATTGAACGTTCCAAAATCAATCTGGAATCCGCCGAAGAACAACAGCACCAGTTTGCCCGCCAGGCAGGAATTGTCTCTATGGATTCCCGGTTAAACAGTGTTTTCAGACAGCTTGAAGATATCAATGCGGCACTCGGTAAAGCGGAAGCCGATCTGATTTCAAAGCAAACCCAGTATCAGCAGGCGGTGCAAGATGGAGCGGAAAGTCTTCCACAAGTCTTGAACAGTTCATTGATCAACACGCTGAAATCAGAATATGCAAGACTTCGATCCGATTATGAAAACCTGATTGAAGTCTTCCATGAAGATTACCCGGATGTGAAAGCCATCACCAGCCGGATGGCAAGCATTGAAGAGCGTATCCACAGTGAATCCGAGAAAATATTTAATTCAATTCGTCACGAATATTTATCAGCTGTCAGCCGATTTGAAACACTTCAGAAAACACTGGAAGAAAAACAGCTGCAGGCACTGGAATTAAATGAGAAAGCCACACAATTTACCATTATGTCCAGGGAGGTTGAAACCCATAAGGCTATTTATCAGAGCCTTTTGGAACGTGCCAAGGAAATTGAATCCATGGCGGGAATTGCTCCTGCCAATATTCAAATTGTGGACAAAGCGGCACTACCCATTTTTCCGGCCAAACCCAATGTAAGAAGAAACCTTATGCTGGCTATTGCTTTAGGAATGATGGCCGGCATTGGCTTGGCATTTACGGTGGAATATTTTGCTGACACTATTACCAATCCGGATCAAATTTTGGACCGCTTTCACATTCCTATTCTTGGTGTGATTCCTTTGGAAACAGGAACAAAAGATTATCCTCTGGAACAGGTTTTTATCCATGATCCCAGATCTCAAGTTTCCGAAGCATT
>SKZT01000159.1 GCA_007127235.1 Desulfobacteraceae bacterium | reverse complement strand
TGGGAGGGGTGCAATGAAAATACGAGCAATAATATTGACCATAACCATTTGTTTTCTGTTGGTCCCGGATGTGCTTGCCGAAGTGCCATATGAGATTGCGGGCTTTAAATTGGGAGACAATATCGAGGATTATCATGATAAAATTCGTATGGAAACGGTACTTCCTATCCGATATGCCGAATCTCTCAAAGAGGTTGAGATCCGGAGTATCCCCGGCTATAAAAGTGGCTTGATTACTTATGGTGAATGCGCGGTTCCGGGAAGAATTCTTAGAATCAACTTAAAATATGAAGATTTCAGCAGAAAATTTTACAATAAATTGCTGAACAAGTTTAAAAAAAGATTCGGAAGACCTGATCGATGGAGAGGCGACCCATTCCATGTGCTTGTTGCCTGGAAATGGTCTTTTACAGATGACAATGGAAATCGTATCAGCATGGTTCTTCAGCATAATGTTGAAGACGCTACGCGCAAAGTGGGTAATGTTCTCAAGATGTCCGTAGTTAATTTTCTCGAAGAAGAAATAGAGTGCTTTGAAAAATTAAAATCCGACAGGGGAGAAACTGAAATAGAGCCCCGTGTAAATAGAAAGGAGCATATTGATTGGGAACTTTTTATTCCTCGATAGGACTTTTCGGTGATATCTGGAAATAGGCAATTATGGAAAGAAGTAGGGTGGAACGGACTCCGTATATCGGTTCCGGGTGTTTGGGAAACAGACAGGCTAGGGGATTGCTATATTCTGATGGAAAACGATGGGTTCCCTGTACTGGAAATCAAATGGAATCAGCTCAAAGGAAAATTTTCCCCTGATAAACACCTGAAACGCCTTAAATCTAAGTATCATAAGCAAAAGACAAACCAGGAAATTTTTTCATGGGTGGTCCCCCGGAGCTGGTCCAGGATTCTCAAGGGATATGATATCACGGGATTTAAGTGGGATGGAAAACTCTTTAGTGGAAAAGGGCTGATTCTGTTTTGTAAAGATTGCAAGCGAGCAACGTTGCTTCAATTTTATGAAAATCGCTACAAAAAAAACAGTGTTTCTACATTGATTGATTATCCCGCCGTTCTTTCTTCCTTTCAGGATCATAATTCAAAAGGTATTTGTCTCTGGGCGGTTTTCGACATCAGGGCCGAGCTTCCGGAACAGTTTAAATTGCTCCGGCATTCTTTTAAACCTGGATCATACGAGTTGGTATTCGAAGCTGAAGGTTATCAATTGGCATTTTACCGATGGAGTCCTGCCTCGGTCATTCTTTTTGACAATGATTTGCGCAGCTTTGCCCGAAAAGTTTTTCCATTTGAATCCTGCGAAGGGGTTTCTGAATCCCGGGATTGTCCCGATAGCATTGAATTTTTGGTTTTGCCCTCCCTTGGCTTTTGGAAAAAATGGCGGCAAAGATTGAGGAAAAAAAAGATATTCAAATGGAGCCGGCTATGGCATATTTCTGATGCAAACCGGATCCTTGGAATTAGGGCCGAAAGCAACCGGCCCATGGATATTGATTTTTTAAAAAATATTTGTTCCAGATATGGCGTTGTTTAAAAAAAAACCGAGGCCTTCTCCATTATCCCGTCAACAGGCATTGAATTGCAAGCCTGTAAAAAATGTGAATGTGACTGAAGTTCGCCTGGAAAACGGGTCTGTCATGTTATCTTATCCTGTTGGGACAAGACCGTGGGTGGCGACACTGATCAAGCGTTTTTCGAGAGCACCTGAAAAACCGGTCACCAAAAAACTGGAACTCGACACGCTGGGTTCTGCGGTGTGGGACCTTTTGGATGGCAACCGCTCCGTAAAACAGGTTATCCGGAAATTTGCAAAAACCTACCGGTTGCATCCCAAAGAAGCAGAAGTATCGGTCACCCAGTTTCTTCGTCAACTGGGCAGGCGCGGAATCATTGGTTTCAGACCGGAGTAATGAAAATCATAAAATTCGAGGTTCTATACACCTAAAACTTTTTAAGCGCATCATCAAATGTTTCCGTGATGGACAAGAATGTGTCAAAACCGGCTATTTCAAAAATCTCTTTCACATAATCCTGCATACCACAAAGGATAATTAAGCCATTGCTGCGTTTCATATCTTTGGTGGCTTTTAATATTACCCTGAGTCCGGCGCTGGAAATATAGTCCATATCTTTAAAATCGAAAACCATTTGTTGAGATCCATCTTTCAAGGCTTTAACGATTGTTTGTTCAAACTCTGGAGATGTTTTGGAATCAAGCCGCCCCTTTACCTTAAAAACGCTAACTCCACTATGTTGTTCTTCAAGGATTTCCATTCATAACTCCTTTATTTTTGCCGATGCTTGTTAAACTATTTTTCATCCAGTTTTTTTGTTAAAATAAGAACGTTTTTATCTCCTGTTCTTTTATAAATAAGACTACTCATAATATGGTTGATAAGATGAAGTCCAAGTCCTCCGATTTGGCGATCTTCTAGTGAACAGTGAAGGTTGCTTTTTCCAATTGCTGTGGGATCAAAAGGTTTTCCATGGTCTTCTATACGGATTGTCACATTTTTGGACATAATTTGTACATCTATTTTTATGAGTTGCTCTTTTTGGTTGTCAAGTCCGTACGAGACGATGTTGGTGAAAACTTCATCCAGTGCAAGATTCAATTCAAAGGTGTTTTTCTTGCTTAAACCATGCAGTTTGCAAAATTTTTGAATGTGGTATCCCAGATTTTCCAGCTCGGTAAGGTCATTTTTAAGAACTAGTGACAGCTTGGCAGTATTCATTTGAAACCACCTTTCAAAGGACCCGGATTTTTTGTCGTATGCAATTCAGACAAGGCTGACACCTGCAATATGACTACAGGTTTCACTGTGGTGCCCATGCTCCCGAAACATTTTTTCTTCCCAGCTAAGTATACGACTGATAATTGCCTGAAAGAGTCTGGGTGTCAGATCTGGAAACTGAGCTATGGCTGTGGAAAATTTTTTGCGTGTCAGCATAAGGCAATTGGTGCTTTCCAAAGCTTTTAAAGAATAAATTCTTCTCATTTTGCCGACCAGGCTCAGCCCCCCTATAAACTTTCCTGGACCATAGTCTCGGATCATGTGAAGCTCGTTGCTGTTGTCCTCATACATAAGTCCGAGGCTTCCCGATAAAACATAGAAAGCCTGACCATCATCTTCGCCCTTGTTCATCAAAAAATCTCCTGCTTGATACTTTTCCCTTGTGCACAGATAGGCAATAATTTTCAGTATCTCCAAGGGTAATTCCGAAAAAAAATCGATTTCTCTCAATATTGCAAGATTTTCCTGGAACTCGCAACTAAGACATGCCTCATTTTTTTCCTGTGACGAGTTCATAAAACACTCCTTTTTTATCTATGAGTTGATTATAATCTCCCATTTCTATGATTTTTCCAGCTTTCATTACTGCAATCTTGTCATAGTTTTTGACAATATCAAGGCGGTGAGCTACTGAAATCACGGTTTTTTTTCCTTTCCATCGTTTTTCAAGCAAATCCTGAATGCGTGTCTGAGATTTGTTGTCAAGAGCCGATGTGGCTTCATCCATAATCATCAAAGGCGGTGATTTGAGAAATATTCTGGCAATGGCAAGTTTCTGACGCTGACCTCCTGAAAGATTCTCCCCTTTGCTCCCCACCTGATAATGCATGCCGATTTCTAAAACTGTTTCTAAAAGATCCTCTTCAATGAGAAGCTGAATAATGCTCTGGTCAATCTTATCCTGAGCTTGTGGATTTGAGGTTTTGCTTTTCCCGAATAAAATATTGTTTAAAATAGTTTGAGAATGTATGTAAGCGTTAACGTCGAAGAATGTGAAGACATCCTGCAGGCCATCTTCAATAATTTTTTCCTTGAAGAGTGCCCGCCCTTCGAGGACTAATCTCTCCAACATTTGGGGCAATGCAGCCATTTTATGTTTGCCGGGTGTAAAACGTAATGCCACTTCCAATAGTTTTTTACGGTCCTGATCATTGAGTTGATGAAGCCTTGTGTGCTTCAGGCGACCTACCAGAATTTTAAAATCATCGAGTTCGTCAAAACCTATGGGACTTTGTTCGAAAAAAACCGTTTCAGGAGGAAGGTTTCCCAGAATATCGACTGTTTGTTTGGAAAGTTCTAAACCCAGGCTCAATAAAGGCCTTGTGAGATCGGCACTGTTTAAAAAGTCAATGAAATAAGGATTCTCACAAAGTTTTTCATCCTTGAAATCCTCCTTTATGGCGGCTCCGAATGTAATGTTTTCACTTATACTTGAATAAAAAAGATATGCATTCTCATCGTAAAATTCCACGTAGTCATCTAAAATCTTTCCGAAATTTTTTTGAAAATGATTTCTGACACGGATAATTTTTTTTACCACCTCTTCATATTCTCCGGCATCGACAACGGTGTTCAGGCCGAACCGGAGCACATCCACAAACAAACCTGTCTGCTGCAAAACGCCGATCATGTCATCCAATGGTGGAATGCTTTTAGATCCATTGCTTTTTTCTGCTGGGTCCTCTTTTGCCATCCATGAATACAGAAGGTTTTCCTGAATTGTACCGGAAAAAATAAACGGATTTTGGGAAACAAATCCCATGTTACGAATGATATCCTTTTTGGAAAGCTCAGCTACTTCCTTGTCGTCTATAAGTAGATTTCCGGATGAATACTTGTATAACTGAACAATACACAAGGCCAATGTGCTTTTTCCACTCCCCGAGAAACCGATCAGCGCCATATGCTCTCCTTTGTCAAGAGAGAAAGAAATTCTGTCCAAAAGAACAATTCCGCTTTCGGTTACAAATGACAGATCTTTAACTTCCAGTGTGGGTTCAAGTTCGAAAGGTTTACGATCCACGGGAACTATTTCATGTTCCGGAAAAGTATCAAAATAGCTCATGGTCCGCGTATAGCTGACTGAGGCATCCTGATAGACTTGATAAAATTCGATCATTTCTTTCCATGGATCATAGAGTTTTTCCTGAGCTGAAAGAAAAGCCACCAATGCCCCTAATTCCAGCTCCCCTATCATGGTCAGGTATCCTCCCAGTAGAAATACCAGAAAAGGGCCAAGGTTGGTGAAAAAATTATTGGTGGTTTTAATGGCATGCCGGTAAAGGGTCCAAATGATCCGGATACGGTAAAGTTGATCTACAAGTTTTTTAAATTTATTGTTTTCAATTTGATATGAGCCGTTTCCGTGAACTTCATGAATACCGGTAATGGTTTCTCCTATCTTGCTCGACATATCCCGGGTTTTGTCAACACGCTTTTTGTTGGCCCGGTTGGTGCCTTTTTGCAGTAATGGCACAATAAGCAGGACCAGGGGATAAATGGATAAGGAAACAATGGCTAAAAGCCAGTTTAAATGAACCAGGTATACTGCGAAAGCAACCAAAGTCAGAATATTGATAACAGGCATTGAAACGGCCGTACCGGCAAAATTGCTTGCCATGGAAAGCTCGGTGACAAGTGATGAAACCACCATTCCTGGCTGTGTTTTTCTGAAAAAAGTTAAAGGCAGGGTGATAATATGTGAAAAAAGGTCTTTTCGCATTCGGGCCAATGTGCGCTGAGATATAATCGTTTCCAACATGTTGATTAAAAACTTGAGCCCGCTTGCAACGATAACAGCCACCAGATATATGCCGCAATAAAGCAATAACATATCCATATCACTCAGCTTGATGGCCTGATTGACAATGCGTTTTTGCATCTCCAGCGGAAGTACCCTTGCAAATACTGTGATCAAAATTATGGCCAGAATCAATATCTGAAGCTTAAGATTTCCGGCAAATATCCATGAGAAAAGGGAACGTTTGACTACCGGAGGGCGGGCTTTTTTCATGGCAACTTCTCCCTGCGAAAATGATATCCTATAATCTGTTAGGTTATTGAGGATGTATCCAAAAATAAAGCATGAAACTTGTCTACTATGGTCTTTCCATTTTTTTCAAGGAATAATTTTTTGATAGGTGGGATTTTGGTAGCTTTTAAGTGAGTTCGATGATTTTTGAAAGTTACTTCGAGTGTAAGGGACGTAGCAAGAAATAATGCCCCCATCTTGCTTGTCTTTTGGCCCGTATTCTGCGTTGCATTGAGGGGCACAGACAATGAGTATGCACCCCTCAATGCGCCTTGAATACGAACCAAAATCCGGCGCA
>SKZT01000012.1 GCA_007127235.1 Desulfobacteraceae bacterium | reverse complement strand
TAGATAGCCTTTTCCCTCCGGGAAATCTGGCTTTCCGAAAACACCAGATAATTTTTTCCTTTCGGGTTTCCATGAGTTTCCCCCGCTGTGTCATGTGTGGGTAAAAACCAGCTTTTGAAAAGGGGGGACAGGGGGGATTTGAAGCTTTTTTAAATCCCCCTAAATCCCCCTTTTCCAAAGGGGGACTTGCTGCACACAATACTCCTTAGTCGCTGCCAATAACCTGTATCGGAAGCAAGGCTTAAATGAATACCGTATCAAAACACTGCTATTCTCCCAACTGGCTCTCCTGATCCCCGAAACAGTATCTTGTGGTTGAACCCGCCCGGCATGCATATTCCCATTGTGCTTCAGTCGGCAGACTGTAATTTTCATTTTCCATCTTATTCAGCTTTTGAATAAAGGATTGAGTATCATTCCACGATACATTTTCAACCGGTCAATCTTTTCCGCAACTTTTAAAGTGCGATGGGTTATTTACAAATTTGACTCCGGTCAGGTCTGAATCTTCAAAATTTGTCTCATCAAATGCTTTTATATCAAAACGAGTCCCTTTCAGCTTTGCTTTCGAAAATATAGCCCCTTCAAATTTTGTATTTTGAAAAAAACAGTCCTCCAGGACAGAAACGGAAAAATCATTGTCACAAAAATTCATGCCGGAAAAATTTAACTTCCTCATATCCATGCCACTGAAATTCAAAGCCTTGAAGTCAAGAAGCTCCGAAAAATTGGGGGCTTTTGGAAATAAACCGATCATCCTGAAGATGAAATCTGTTATAGGGATGGGTTCTTTTGGTTTCCATACCGGTTCGTCCAAGAGCATCTTTGCCACCAGAAATTCCTGTATGCTGTAGTGGGCAAACCGGTAGTTTCCTTCGGAATTTCTGTTCAGCAGAGATCGTCCCTTGATGTGGATTTCCTTTACAGCCTTTACCTTTGAAATTTTTTGTATCAGGTGGTCCAACTCAGATTCACTGATATTGCGCTTTTTTTTGATCTGCAGCCATGTTGCCAAAACCAGGCTGGCTTCCAAGAGATCCTTTGCGGAAATCTGCTCGTCCTTGAGCTGTTCACACCTCAGCCAACTTTGCACCAGTGCATCGTATATCCGGTATTCGTTATCCTCATGGTGTATCAAAGGCGATTCCATCAGGTCTTCAATATAAGCAAGCAGCATGGGCCGGCACCTCAGCGACCCCATTCTGTCAATTACTTTTTGAGCTTGTCGAATTTTTTTCCGCATTTGACAATAAACCAAACCTTTTCGGAAAGCGTTTGTTCAAATAAACAGTCACTTTTTCATCCGAAAAGAAAGAGAGGTATTTCACAGGACATATAAAACCACCAATGGAAAACATCCCCAGGCGGTCAAGAAGATCTTTGTCCACTTCCGGAAAAAACTGGGTTCGACAAGTAATAATAACCCGGTAAAAATTCTGAGAAGCGCGAAGGATTTCCAACAGTCTGTCTTTCCCACGCCCATAAGCTTTGGGATCTTCATCCAGAGAATCCAGCAGAAGGATGGTTTCCCTTTTATTGGATATTTCGCCAAGTTCCTCGATGGTTGTTTCACCAAGTTTTTTGAGAACACATTCTTTTGGTCGGGGCCAGAAGGATGTCAGGTGCATCAGCTTGAGCATGGTCAGCAGCGAGGTTTTTCCCATGCCTGCATCGGAAAGCACAAACATCTGGTTTCGGCCTTGCTCCCAGATGCCTTTTTGACGAAAAAATGTATCGATAATTTTCATGACCGGGGTTTTGGAAAGCAGTGAATCTTCTTCTTTTGTGTCTGCTGGATTCCGGTCCTGGCAGTCAGGCTCTACGTAATACCGGGCAATCTCAACCGGGTCACCGAAAATGATAAGATTGATTTTCTCAAGCTCTTCATTGCGATATTTCCGGATTTTTTTGAGTTGGCGCCAAAGTTGGGAAATCCAGTTTGCGCCGGTTCCAAAAGAAATCAGTTCAGCCGCCATGAGTTTTTACCTCGCATTTGGTTTTAGACCCGACTTCTGACCCTTTACAAGAATATAAAAAGGACCCATCCGTCCGGATTTTATCAGGATGATTAAAAAAGCTTTTATTGGAACGTTAACTTTTTTTAAAACAAGACCCGTTTTCTGTCAACGAAAATGCCCGCTCACCATTGGACCGGTGAGGAAACAAAAGGTGAGCCTTATTAACCCTTTCCACAGTTTACAGAAAAAGTAACGAAAAATTCTTTGAGATGTTTACAGTTGAAGATTCTCCGGAGATTTCTAAAGTAAATTTGTTCTTATAAAAAGAACCGGGTGGGGATCTTTCTGAGGGAAGTGGGTAACAGTTTTACAGGGAAATTAAAAATACAGGCCAATGACGGTGGAACTAAGCCGCCGTAGCGTGGGGCAGGCTTTGCCATTTACGCAAAGTGCGTGACACGCGTTACGGTCGGCTTGAGTGAATTGTTTTGCGTCTCCCTCAACGTCGGCGAGCCAAAGTGCACCGATGTTCCAAGCGAATGCCTTTGCCTCGGCATAATCCATCGGTTTGGGCGGCGGTTCCTTTGCTGAAACAGCGTGCCGCGCCTTTAAACCGAATACATCCGGATGGTTTATCGAGTGATTGAACCGGCTGAGCTGGTTTCCACTTGCATATTTCCCGATGCCACCTTCGCATTCATCCTGTATCAGCTCAATTATGTGCCCCAGCTCGGTTGTCGTTGGTTCGGGAATGTTCATCAGCTCCATCACTTCCAGGATTCGCGGCCGCTGAAGTGCCGCGCCTCCACGACGAATGATGGACATTCTCTTCCGCTCCGCGGCCTTCAGTTCTGCTTCTTTAAGCAATATCCGACATTGTTCCTCTGGTATGCCGAGATTCGAGGTGACGGTGCCAATACCTGACATGCTCACGGAAATTGCCGCCTGGCCCTCCGCTAAGATATGCTTGCTTGCTCGACCGTCCGGCTGTTTCGACTGAATCGCACCGATATCAATACCCATCGCTGTCCCATAAAAATCTGAAAGCCGTCGCAGAGTTTCCGTAAGGTGTTTGGCGTCAGCGTGAACTTCACTAGCAGTTGCATATTCACGATACTTCGGATGACCCAGCAACTTGCGGAACTGCACAGACTCTTCCGATGTCAGTTTGTACCCAGCTTGCTTGAGTATATCATCGACGAGCGCGTAGTCGCCGACAATATCTGTCACCTCAACAAACCATTGCATGCTTTTTCCCGTCATTCTTTTCTTCCTGCATAACGTTTAGCGTTTTATAATGCGTCCCGCGCGGAAGTTGGTCAGTAAGAGTAGATTATGAGGCTCTTTAAATTTTCGTCGATAACTTATTTTCAGCCGAAAGCGGGATGCTGGATAAAACGAGGCTGAACTGAGCCTGTTGTTATTACTTTAAAAAAGCAATACCAAATAATGATTTCCTATTTTATTTCCTATTTTATTCTCCAAGACGAATATGATACTTCAAGATTACATCCCTGACTTGTTTGACTTGGTATGTTTTCCCTTTACCTTCTTTGGGTTGTAAATTGAGAATCTCATCAACACCCGAGATTTAGTCAGCTTGATCTGATACAAAAAAGATAACCGCGTGCGCAATGTCCTCCGGCTGTCCGATTCGCCGGAGTGGATATGATGCGGCAATTTCTTTTTCCGTTTCAGCCGGAATCCACCCGGTTGCACGGCACCCGTTGATATAACATTCACTGTTATCCCATGAGGACCCAGTTCGGTTGCGGCTGAACGCGTATAGCTTTCAATTGCAAATTTGATGGCGCCGTAAGAAACGTTAGACGCGTGACAACGGGCGCGTAATATTGATAATTCGGCCACGGCCCGTTCCGCAACCTACGCCCTTGTTGCCTGAGACGTTTTCGTAGATATCAGAGTCAAGAACCGGGTCTGTGTTTATAATGTCACCTTTATCCCATCGCGTCGCATTTCCTCTTTGCTTGCAGGTTTGCTCTGGGTGCCGGGTGGATTTTCGTACCAGCCCGGATCTTTGTCATAGTCATCGATCCGTTCACGAACTTTCAATATGGTAAACATTCCTCCCATGGTAATGTAATCGTGTGGACCCCATGCACCCACCATGGGTATGCTGTTTTTGGGAACATCCATATGCCCGGATTCCACATGTTCACCGTGGTCATCCATTCCACGATGTCCCATTGTCATGTAGTCCGGAAATAATTCCTGCATTCTTTTATCGAACCCTTCCGGATTTACCCCGATCATATTCGGCGCACCATGTCCCATCTGGTTCATCACATGATGTGTCATATGGCAATGCAGCGCCCAATCACCGGGATTATCGGCTACGAACTCAATAGTACGCGTTGAACCGACATGCACAAGCACCGTTGTTTCGGGCCACTGCCCGGATTGAGGTATTCGCCCGCCATCGGTTTCAGTTACCCGAAAAGCGTGGCCATGCAAATGGATGGGATGATGGCTCATTGCACTGAGATTGCCGATACGAAAGCGGACACGGTCGCCCTGCTGAACAACAAGCGGTGAGGTACCCGGAAATGCCCTGGCATTTATGGTCAGCAAATTAAAATCAACCATCTCATTAGGATTGGGACGTGCTGTGCCCGGAACAATATGCCATTCGCTCAAAAGCATTGCAAAATCCCTGTCCACCTTCGGGGTGGCCCTGGGATCTCTTGGATGAACAATCAGTAACCCGGCCATCCCCATAGCGATCTGGGTCATTTCATCGTGGTGTGAATGATAAAGCAAAGTTCCATGCTGATGAAACGTCCATTCATATTTGAAAGTCTGCCCCGGCCGAATCACTCTCTGATTCAATCCGCCTACACCGTCCATCCCTGAAGGCAGAATAGCTCCGTGCCAATGCACCGTTGTCGGCGCCGGCAATTTGTTGGTAACGTAAATACGCACACGGTCACCTTCCACAGCTTCAATAGTAGGCCCATGCACCACTCCGTTATAGCCCCAGCAATTGCCCTCGAGGCCTGGCGCAAACTCATGGCGGACTTTTTCCGCAATAAGATGATAGACTTTTACACCATCGACGATACGGTATTCAAGGCTCATACCATCGGGTGTAATGACTTCCGGATATTTTTTCCCAGGCGCAAGGGGCTCCCGTTTCCATGCAGGATAAACTGCTCCACGTTCATCTCTCACCGCTTCCCTGGCGCTGACTTTACCGGCGTGATGCAAAAAGGATCCACCTGCCAGTAAAGCACTCCCCCCGAGAATCATTTCGCGTCGTGTAAGTTTCACCGGCGTCCTCCTGTCTGTTTTTGTTGAAAATTTGAACCATCAGCCGATTTTCCCATAAAATCAGAATCCCCGGATGTTCCTCCGGACAACAATTGCTCTATTTTCGCTCTGGCAATCCAGTAATGTTCCAATGCCCCGGTATACTCCACCATGGCCTCGATTTTTTGATCCTCAGCCTGCAGCAAATCCATGGGCCCTGCCTGCATGGCATTATATTGAAGCATGGTTTCATTAATGATTCGCTGACGCAATGGAATAATAATTTCCTGATAGTAATAAGCAATCTCTTTTGCCGATTCCAAGTGATTGTGGGCTTCACGAGCCATGGAACGAATTTCAACTGCCATAGCTGCAAACAGCTCCTGTTGTTGCCGCAGGTGAGCACGGCTTTGCGCCAGACGCACCTGCCCCCGGTTGAAAAAAGGGATGGAAAACGCCAGGGATGGGCCAACCGACCAGTCACTATTTTTCTCGGCTTCTATACCCAGTTTCAGTTCAGGAACCAAAGCGGTCTGTTTTTTTATACCCAACTGCCGTCCGGCAGTTAAAATCCGCTGACGGGCAACTTCCAATTCAAGGCTGGCTTCTATCACCCGGGACTCCAATTCAGCCGAATCCGCTTTCTTTTCCAAGTCTTCTTGAGAAATTGGAGGTAGCTCCCCTGCACTTTTCCACAGGACCTGTGGCCCCCAAATACCCATGAGGCGGTTTAAGTGCTCGCGGCTGTCAATCATACAGGTCTCTGCGCGGCGAAGGTTCAGCTTTGCCATTTCATGGACATCCCTTTGTTGATGAAGGGCAAGTGCTGTAATATTTCCCGCATCATGTAATCTTTTTGCAAATTCATAGGAAAGCTCCATGGCCAGAACCCTTTGCCTCAGCAACTCAACCCGTTGGATGTCAGCCTGTGTCCGGTAAAAGGCTATGCGCACCTGATATGCAAAGTCCAATAT
>SKZT01000113.1 GCA_007127235.1 Desulfobacteraceae bacterium | reverse complement strand
CACTTTCGCACTCCAGTCTCACAGTTTTTTTATCCAGGGAAAGTACAACTTTCGCACTCCAGCAAACCGGCATCACAGTTGTGGCGGTATAAAAAGTACAGGAACCTTTGTATTGCGAACGACATAGTGGGCGACACTGCCCATCATAAGCCTTCCGAAAAAACCGTGTCCCTGAGTTCCCATAACGATCAGGGAAAAATCGTTTTGCTCCAGGCGTTTGACAATTTCCTGCTTGGGCCGACCATACGGCAGTTCAATGTTTACCTCTGTGGCACCAAAATCT
Organism: Desulfobacteraceae bacterium; assembly: GCA_007127235.1. GTDB lineage: Bacteria > Desulfobacterota > Desulfobacteria > Desulfobacterales > SKZT01 > SKZT01. The sequence goes on along the minus strand of SKZT01000113.1, from coordinate 5,927 downwards.
TTCAGCCGGCTTTTCATTTTTTCCAGCCACTCCCGATCCTTTTGGTTTAACACTTCGAGCCTTTCTTTTTCATCAGCGGAAATGTCACTTTTGTTCTGAACGTGCAAAAGAGTGACACGGCGGGCACCGCTGCCAACTATTTGCTCCACATAGGCAAATGCCCGCTGGGCCACATCGGAAAAGTCGGTGGGAAACAGCACATGTTTTCCCGGCTCACAGCTCACTTCTTCACAAACCATTTTACCGGCTTCATCTTTGAGCTGCAGGCTGACAACCAGAACCGGTTTGGAGGCACTATGAACAACGGCATCGGCAACACCGCCCAAAAGAATTTCAGCAGCCATCGTGCGCCCGTGTGATCCGACGACAATCAATGAACAATCATGCTTCTCAGCCTCACGGCTGATGGAGATATGCGGCAACCCCAGAACCATCTCGGCATTTACCTTGAAGCCCTGGTCCTCGAGCAGATTTTGATGTTTTTCGAATACGGGCTTTGCCAGTTCCATCAACTCAGGAGCCAGTGATCCCACATCTCGAATATTGAGGCAGTGAATCAATACAATTTCGGTTGTTCCCAACATTCTGAGCCCCTCAAGAGCGCAAATCATTCGCTCAGATGCTTCGGAAAGATCCGTTCCCACAAGTATTCGTTCAAACATGTTTATCCTCCTTCATTGGAATACTTTTACCTTTGAGAAAAATCGGTGAACCAATGCCTGGTATTCAGGCAAAATTTCACCAGCATGAGCATCAGGGGCACCTCGATGAGAACTCCCACCACCGTTGCCAGTGCTGCTCCCGATTGAAGCCCGAAAAGCATCACCGACGTGGCAATAGCCACCTCAAAGTGGTTGGAGGCTCCTATCATGGCTGCAGGAGCCGCATCTTCGTATCGGAGCCTGATGAGCCGGGCCAAAGCATATGCCAGCGAAAAAATGAAAATCGTCTGGATCGTCAGGGGGATTGCAATCCACAGGATGGTTAGCGGATTGTTGACAATCACATCACCCTTGAAGGAAAAAAGCAGTATCAGGGTAACCAGAAGAGCGACTATGGTAACCGGAGTGAGCACATGAAGAAATTTTTCCATGAACCATGCTTCCCCTTTGGCCGCAATAATCCATTTACGGGAAAAGTAACCCGCTACCAACGGAAGCGCAACGTAGATGGAAATGGATAGCACCAGGGCCTGCCATGGCACCGGAAGCCTTCCCACCCCAAGGAGAAAACCACCCAAAACACCGTAAAGGACAAGCATGGTCAGCGAGTTAATAGCCACCATCACCAGTGTTAATCCGTCGTTTCCACGGCTTAGAAAACTCCAGACCAATACCATGGCGGTACACGGAGCGATACCCAACAGGATACAGCCGGCCAGATAACTGCGCCACAGGGGTATTTCAAGCATCCGGACACCTTCCACCAGCACCACCGTACCGGCACCATGAGTTGCTCCCACCGGCAGATCAAGGCCAAAAGGCATTTTCACCAAATCGGTGGCCTCTTCCCCGATAAAGCCGCGAAACAAAATACCCAGAAACAACATGGCAAAAGCGTACATGGTAAACGGTTTGATACACCAGTTGACAAACAGCGTCAAAAACACCGGCTTACCGCTTTTTCCCGCTTGAATGACCGAGCTGAAATTGATTTTAACCATGATGGGATACATCATGAAAAACAGACAGATGGCGATGGGTATTGAAACCACCGGCGCCCCATGAACGTAAATAGCCATTCCATCAAGGTATTGCGCCACACCAGGAGCAAATCTGCCCAGCAGGATACCGGCTACGATACACAGCAACACCCAGACCGTCAGGTAGCGCTCAAATACGCTGGTCATTTTGCGATCATTTTCTAAACTCATATCCGCACTCATATTTCACTCACTCCTTTCTGCAGGCTGTTGTTTTCTCGAAATTAGAAAGCACCTCGTTGGCGATTTCACCATTGGTCTCATCCAAACTACTCCCTCTCCCTTTGGGGGAGGGCCGGGGTGGGGGTGGCCATTTCACCATTGGTTTCACTTGAACCCCTGCGCCTGTTTACGACACAATTGCTCGGGATCTGTTTTCAAGATTTCTTCCAGGCGCTGCCGGTCATCCTCGATCCGTTGCTGGCTGCGGACAGCCTCTGTCAGCCATGATAACGCCTGAGTCACCAGTTCCGGAGCATCTTTTTGCGATAACCGATAGTAAATCCAGCGCCCCTCTTTACGGGATTCAATGAGACGTGCCCCGCGAAGAACAGACAGGTGCTTGGATACGGTGGATGGCGCCAGTTCCATCAGTTCGGTAAGTTGACACACGCACAACTCCCCGCCTTCCAGCGCCGCCAGCATGCGAACGCGGCTTTCATCAGCCAAAGCTTTGGTAACATTCATAATTTCAAGCATGATCTTTAACCTTTTTATATTTTGCCAAATAACGAAATATAAACCACTTAATATACCCCCTTAATTCCCATGTCAACAAAAAAAACAGGATTAATTTACATTTAACTGATTTTTCAATTTAAACCAGGCCTGCTGAAAATTTTCTGATTATAACGGATTTGGGGGTGATTTATTTATAGAATATCAACAGTGGAAGCCTGTAGGGGCGGGTTCCAAACCCGCCCTCGTTCCAAATTACCCGAGTGTTGCATGGTGCCATACATATTAAGTTACTTCAAACGTCATTCAATTCATGTAACCAGAGAATAATTTTTATACCCTGGTTCCCACCCAAAGCATGGCAACGAGAAAAAATGCAAAAGCACAGCTTTTGCACTCCTTCAACGAGTCACCTCCAAATCCGTTATAACCAGAAAATTTTGATTCCAGGCCATCAGGATTTTGTCCTGTTGCGTGCAGAGATTATGCCAGTCTTCGATCACAAAAAGGTTTTCGGTGGCCTTTCCGATTTGAGTGTCACCGGGCATCATGCCTTTGGGGAGAATATATCTTCATGGGAATGACCAATACCGGAATCGTGGAGCCGTCCAATATTTTTCGCGATGTACCGCCCATAAATGCTTCATGAAGCAATCCAAGGCCGTGACTGCCCATCACCAGGACATCATATTCGCCACTGCCGGCATGATGAAGGATACGTTCAGCAGCCTTGCCCGGTTCCACCACCACTTCATGAAAAGCAATTCTGCACTCATGGGCCACCTGTCCAGCAGCCTCTGCACAAAACTGCTGAATATGTTCCTTTATTTTCTCCACAAGTTCTTCTTCACTTTTTTGCCTGAATTCGTTGACGCTTTCATAGCCCAGCATCGTCGCCATGAGCATTTCTGCATTGGGCGGCACCTTTTCCAGCACATGAAGTACCGTAATGCGCGCATCATATGCCCCGGCTAAACTCATCGCATAATCCATAGCCAGGTTTGCGTTTTCCGATAAGTCAGTGGCAAACAAAATTTTTTCAATTCCGGGTAGCTTGAACATCCGTTTCTCTCTCTTTCTGCCAAAATAGTTTTTCGAACACGGACCGAAGCCGGCGACATCTTTGGAAATGCTGAAATTGGGCTTATTTCTGGTTTGCAGCCTGTTGTATCCAGGTCTTGATTTTAGCTTTTGGGGGCAATACTCCCGCAGATTTCACCTGGCCATTGATTACAAGAGCGGGAACTTGCAAGAATCCGAATTGGGCAATCTCGGCGATATCCTTCACATGTTCCACCATTGCCGGAATCCCGGTTTCAGCAATGACAGCCATGACCTGATGGGTTAAATTTTCGCATTGAGAACACCCCTGCCCAAGAACTTTAATGTCTACACCCAGACCGGCTTCTTCGGTAACGGGCTCGCCGATAGTTTTTTTATATTCGCGCAAAAATGCTTTCTCATAAAGATCGCTGCTTTTTTTATCAATATAGTTCTCTTTTGAAAGCCTTTTCAGCAGAATTTTTCCGATCTGGTCATCGGACATATTCCTGCGATTTGAAGCGACATCCGCAAGAGCATCTTTTAGTCCGATAATGCCTACCAAATGTTTACCAACCCGTATTTTTGTTATATCTTTCACCAAAAATACCTCATCTTAGGTGACTGGCAATAATAAATTATCCAAAGATTGCGCCGGATTTTGGTCCGTATTCAAGGCGCATTGAGGGGTGCATACTCATTGTCTGTACCCCTCAATGCAACGCAGAATACGGACCAAAAGACAAGCAAGATTGGATAATTTATTATTGCCAGTCACCTTAACCCGGTTGGGGTCAAAAAGCGTCTTCATGGTCTTAATAAACTCTCGCCTGTTATCTTTATGTCAGTATAAGGAAATTTTATTTGACCATACATCGTGTGTCAATAATAAATTTTAACCGCATAAGTCGAGGACTCTCGGGTTCAAAACCCGAGAGTCCTCGACTTATGCGATTTTAACTGAAGCTTTTCAAAAAATTTAACCTGTTTGTGTTAAATGAATTAAGGGGACGGAGTGCGAAAGTTGTACTTTCGCCTGACCGGCTGCAAGCCGGTTCACCTGAAAAAACAGATATGTTACCCGGAAACGGGTTTATGAAAATGTAGGTGCGAATTCATTCGCACAGAGGCGTATGTACAACCTGATGCGAAAAAAAATCCCCAGCAGTTTGCGTAGCTCAGCAATGCGAATGAATTCGCACCTACATGTTGTTTGCAACGGGTGTGGGTTTACATGTAAATTACATCGCCCATGGGCGACAAACGCGAAAAAAAAATCGTCTCCATTTTTTCAGAAGAACAAACCAGGTGAGCTTAAAAAATTTTCGTTTCACACGGACAATTTCATTTTTCACCGGCGATATATCATCGCAGAATGTGACAATACATACTTCAGGGCGAGCGTCATCCGGAAAAATGCATGGACCCGTTCCGTCTTTGAGAAATATGCAATCTGATGAGAAAAAAGGTTGCTCCTTTTCAAGGCATTTAAGGATATTTTCTTCCAGGGCGGGTTTTAAGCTCAGAAGAAAAATAAAATCCAGGTGGCTTATAACCAAATCCGATTGTATATTTTTGCAGCAAATCCCCCCGCAGTTTTGGATACAGCGAGTCATCAAATCTTTTGATTTTTTTTGAAGCTTTATTTCCTCAGCCTGAATGTCATAACAAATTTTCCTTAAAGATTCTGCCTCTTCAGAACTCAATGCCTGGATAATTTTTCGGGCCTGCTTAAATTGAAAAGTCAAAGACATTTATTTCCCACATTCACACAGACTTTCAGCAATTCATCCAATTAAGATTCCCGCTTCTCAAAAGATAAAAATATCCCTTCAACAACTTTGTCGCGCAAGAAAATATGCGTGGCGATTGTTGCGTTTTGGTTATAGGCAAGAAATTTAATAACCCTAATTTTTAATGCCAGTATCCAGGCAAGCGCCAAATCTCCCCTTTAGAAAGCTTTCGGGGATGTCCCTCGTATCCCTCTTTTCCCTCATAATTCTTTTCATACACTTCGTTTTCCAGGAATCTGACACGTTGCCGCAATTCTTCCAGTTCCCTTATCAGGGTTTCCTTTGTTTTATCATAATCATTCATAGCCCCCTCCGTACTGACAATAAAGGTGTGTTTACCTACTCCCTTGTATAGAGGATATATATGTGTTCAAATATTATCAATCAGGGAAATCCTGATTTTTGAACTTAATTTCTATGATTTTATGATTTGTTTCTTTGTTCCAATGTGACAACAGAAGAATAACACAATGTGAAGGGTTCAACAATTAAAAAAACCGCATAAGTCTGAAACTCCCATTCTTATGAGAAAAAAATATTTAGCGACTCCGAAGTGCGTACGGATCGGGCCGAATGGCATCGGCAATCTCACGGCTCAGGTGCAAAAGCAACAGATTATGGGCTTCCACCATCGCTTCATGGTCATCCTCCCGGCACATCTTTTTCAGGAACGATCTTTTAGATTCCACCAGAAAATTATCGTCTCCACGGTG
>SKZT01000042.1 GCA_007127235.1 Desulfobacteraceae bacterium | reverse complement strand
GTTCCAGGCTATGAAAACAAATCCATCAGCTCCCTGCTTTTTTTTTCCATTTCAAGAGCTTGCGTTTCATCCTTTTCATGATCATAGCCCTTTAAATGAAGAATTCCATGTACCAGCAATTCAATAAACCGCATTTCAAAATCCTGTCCGGTTTCCCGGGCTTCCCTGTCTGCTGTTTCTGCAGAAATGACCACATCGCCTAATAGCTCTGGGAAAACATCCGGGAAATCCCCCTCCTGCATCGGAAAGGCAATAACGTTTGTCGGACCGGTCCTTCCCAAATATTTCCGGTTAAGCACGGAAATTTCGGAATCATCGCAAATCAGGATAGACAATTGAACATCACGACAGCCCAAGGCGTCTAAGATGTCCTGAGACACTGTCCGAACCTTGTCGGTTTCTATCTTTTTTTTCTTTTGATTGTTCTTGATCAGGACTTCCATTTTTACCTTTTCCATTGGTTTTGGCAGAGGCTTCGGCATATTCGACCCGATGATGATGTATACCGTTTAATATTCTGTTGAAACTTTTGGCGATACTGTTAAGATCCTTAAGGGTCAGCTCACAGTCACTCAGTTGTCCGTCTGAAAAAATTTTATTGATCAGGTTTTGGACAAGCCCTTGAATCCTGGAAGGTGTCGGATTATCAAGAGTTCTGGATGCGGCTTCCACCACATCGGCAAGCATGACCAGCCCTGCCTCCCTGGTCTGAGGATTTGGACCCGGATACCTGTAGTCATCGGCTTTGACAGATTTATCTTTCTGAAGTTTGATAGCTTTGTCGAAAAAATACCGTATCAAACTGGTACCATGGTGCTGTTCTATTGCGGAACGAACCACGTGCGGCAGCTTATGCTCTTGGGCCATTTCAATTCCGTCTTTAACATGAGCAATCAGAATTCTTCTTGACATGGAAGGCGCCAGTTTATCATGAGGATTTTTATTACTGGATTGGTTTTCGATGAAATATAATGGTTTTTTAATTTTACCAATGTCGTGATAATAACCGCATACTTTTGCTAAAAGCGGATTTGCCCCGATGTCTGAAGCTGCAGCCTCCACCAGGGAGCCGACAATCACTGAGTGATGGTATGTGCCCGGCGCTTCGATCATAAGCCTTCGTAAAATAGGCTTTTCAAGATTGGCGAGTTCAAGAAGGGTAATGTCTGTGGCGTACCCAAACAATGTCTCAAACAAAACAGCAATACCTGAAGTTAAAATTCCTGCACCAATCCCCCCTAAAAAGGCAAAAAACAGATTCCAGAGAAAATCGATGCTAAAAAAGTCGGCATTTATCAGACCAATGCAACCTGCAAGAAAAACATTTAACAACCCCAGATATAATCCTGCTTTTGCAAACACTTTTCTTTCCCGGCAATGCCTGACCCAGTAGGCCCCCATGGCACCGCTTAAGAAAAAATAAATGAAGAAATCAAACTGGTGGTTGAAAATTACCGTCGCAAATACCGCAATGACCAGAGCAAAAGCGACCGCAATCTGAAGCCCCAGAAACAGACAAATGACCATGGCTCCGGAGGCAATGGGAACACCATACACAATTGATTGCGGCGAAAGAGAGTATGCCAGGTTCTGTGGCAGCATTTCCACTATTGAAGCAGAAACCGCCGCAATAAGTATCAGGACAATAAGAATCGATGCGAGAAACAAGAGATTTTTATTGTGATTTCCTGCCATCAAGCGATCATTTCCCAGATTCAGCAAGTAGAGCACCATCAAAAACACGCCGAAAAGCGCCGTTGCTCCAATGCTGGTAGCAAACAATTTTTCCTGTTTTGTCTTTGATTGAAATGCATCGAGTTTGGCCAGATGAAGAGCCGTAACCCGCTCACCTTCGCGGAGGATCATTTCGTCGGCTTTGACTCTTAATAAGATGGGCTCAATCGACTCAGCGGCTTTTTTCCTGCGCTCTTCAGTCCCGCCTTGGCTGAGGGTAATATTGGGCTGAACAAGGCGCTGGGAAAAATCGACGATCAGCTCTTTAACCTGATGACCAAACCCTTCCAGGTGAGATTCACCCACAACTCGCACCATGGTTTTGGCCTGATCCACCCCATAAAAGCGTTTCAGATTTTGCTCAATACGCTCATTTTTCAGGCTCAGATTTTTAATAATGATACCCTTGTCGGACTCGTTGAGAAAACGCTCCTTATTTTCAACCACACCGTTTTCATAAATTTCACTGATAATGGATATGATTTTTTCAGCAATAATTTCCGAAAAGTGCTCTTTTTCCAATACAGAATAAGCATCGGCATCAATATAGATGCCAATCTTTTTTTCAAACTCGTCTTTTTTATCCCGGATAATTTCCGTATCGGACTTTTCTATCAACGACCCGGTTTCAGCAGAACCTGGCTTATCTGATGCATTTTCTTTGGTGGATGCATGGTTTTTTTCATGATAATAAGCGTTCATCTCTGAAAAAGCATTGCGAATGTTTTGGGCCAAACGGTTTAATAGAGCCGGATTGAACTCGTAGACGCTGAATTCGTTGGCTGCTGCATCAGCTTTTTTCTTTTGGGTAGCCTCTTTATCCTCTACAAAAAAATCGCTGGTGGCCTTGATGTTTCTTTGAGCAACATCACCCACGTTATAATCATGTTCTATGCCTCCCAGGGAAGGATAAAACACAAAGGTAATAACTGCAGAGATAATCAGCAGTATAATCCAGCGTACATGAAAACTGGTGTTAAACCAGTCAGCAATTTTAATTTGTACTTTTTCTTTAGCCATAAAAAAAATCTCCTTTACTCATCAGGAACCAAGCTTCATCCATATTATATGGTGCTTTTCCATCGAGTCAGGAGTGTTTATTTGTTTTTTTCTGTTGTTCGAGTTTCTCGTAGGCATCAATGATATCTTGCACCAACTTATGGCGAACAACATCTGCTTTTGTAAAAAACGCAAATTTTATCCCCTCGATGTGACGGAGAATTCTTTTGCATTCAACAAGTCCCGAAGTTTTTTCAGCCGGAAGATCAATCTGTGTAATATCACCGGTAATTACCGCCTTTGAGTTAAAGCCCAGCCGGGTCAGAAACATTTTCATCTGCTCCGATGTTGTATTCTGGGCCTCATCAAGAATCACCATGGAGTCATTTAAAGTTCTGCCCCGCATAAAAGCAATGGGGGCGACTTCAATAACCCCTTTTTCCATAAGGGCGGCAACTTTTTCAAACCGCATCATGTCATGAAGAGCGTCATATAAGGGTCTTAAGTAAGGATCCACCTTTTCTGCAAGGTCTCCGGGCAGAAAGCCGAGAGCTTCTCCCGCTTCCACCGCCGGCCTGGTAAGAATTATCCGGCTAACCTGTCCTTTCGTGAGGGCTGCTACGGCCATAGCCATGGCCAGATAGGTCTTTCCTGTACCGGCCGGACCGATACCGAAAACAATATCATAATTGCGTATGGCCTCGATATACTCTTTTTGGGCCCGATTCTTGGGGGATATAGTATGTTTTTTCGATGTAATATAAACCGAATCAAGAAAAAATTCCTTCAATTTCAGGCGGTGATCGCTGCTCAGCAGCCTGACGGCGTAGTCGATATCTTTTGCATATACCGGATACTTTTGCTCGAGCAACCCATAAAGTTGTTTAATAATATTGTGGGCCAGATCAGCAACCTCAGGATCACCGCTGATAAAGACACTGTTGCCCCTTGCATGTATATCCGCGCCGGTGGCATCGGCAATTCTCTTCAAATTACTGTTGTGCTCGCCGAAAAGCTGCCGGGCCAACTCATTGTCAGAAAACAGTAACTTGATTTGTTTTGGCTCTGTAATTTCTTCCATATCCCTTTCTTCCAGAAGACTTTTTTGTTTTGCATTAATATCATAATAATTTAAAGCAATGCAAACACCATTTTTTTGAAATCCGCAAGTGGAAAAATACCTTGACGGTGTGTATACCCTCTGGTACTTTTGCTCATTCAAATTATTTAATTCAAAAAAGATAAGGATACGGTACAAGTTGTTATAATATTATGATTTTAGGTGTGGAATAACGTGCTATGAATCCATTGGATATTATTATCATTGTCATTATAGGCTACGGTTTTATCCGGGGAATTTTCAGAGGAATGATCAAAGAAATATCCTCCATTATTGGAGTACTATGTGGGTTTTACGCTGCTTACAGCTATTATCCGCTTCTTTCAGCAATCATGGAGGATTGGATTACCAATGTTGCCGTTCTCAACATTTTGAGCTTTTTACTGATTTTTTGCATCGTGTTTTTCCTTATCAGCGTTCTGGGTGTGGTCATCAAATATTTGCTGCATGTAGCATCTTTGGGATGGCTGGACCGGCTATGCGGTGCATCATTAGGATTTGTTAAGGCAGTTTTGATAGCATCGGTCATTCTGATTGCATTGACAGCTTTTCTTCCCAAGGGTGCGCCCATCATAAAAACTTCGGCCATCTCTCCTCATCTCACTGTTGTTTCGGACAAACTGGCCCAGCTTGTCTCCAAAGAAATGAAACAGGCCTATGCCGCAAAACTTGAGGAAATTAAAAAAGCGTGGAATTTCCGCAATTAAAATCAAGCGATCAAAGCTCAGATAATGCCGAAGTATTGAAAAAATTTGGATCCCTCATTGATCTGATCAAAACCCTCAGGGGTAAAAACGGTTGTCCCTGGGATAAGCAGCAGACACCGGATTCCATGTCCGTGTATCTTATCGAAGAGATGTACGAGCTTGTAGAGGCCATAGTTCACAAAGACGACCAAAGCATTTGCGAAGAACTTGGCGACGTATTGTTTCATGTCGTGTTTATTGCCACCATTTTCGAAGAAATTAAAAAGTTTGATCTTCTTCAGGCCATAAATCTTGTTACTGAAAAGATGTACCGGCGTCATCCTCATGTTTTTGGAGACACAAAGGTTGAAAACGCCGAAGATGTCAAAAAACAATGGCATTATATCAAGCAGACTGAAAAAAACGAAACCCTGCAAACATCGGTTCTGGATTCTGTTCCCAAAAATCTTCCTGCTTTAATAAGGGCCTACAGGATATCCGAAAGAGCTGCCCGAACCGGTTTCGACTGGGATGATATCAATGGCGTTATCGCCAAGGTAGAAGAAGAGTGGGAAGAATTTAAGCAGGAAGTCAATGCCTCCCGGGAAAATAAAGAAAATCACCTGAAAAAGTCTCTGGAATTCGGGGATGTTTTATTTACCCTGGTCAATGTCGCGCGGTTTGCAGGAATACATCCGGAAACCGCTTTGGCCGAATCCACGCATAAATTTGAAAAACGTTTTAAATTAATGGAAAACACCATTTCCGGCAATGGAAAACGTATCGACCGGGTCTGCCGCCCTGAAATGGATCGTTTATGGGAACAGGCCAAAAAAAAGGTTCAAGATTAGAAACTTAAGGTATTATTGATGATTACGCGAAATAAACCATTATTTGTGTTAATTTCTGTTATCCTGATTATTTTTGCCACAGCTTTTGGAGGGGTTTACCTGATCCATACTTATGAGAGCCTAAGGCTCACCATAAATTTTTCAGATGCCAAAGGTCTATACAAAAACAGCCCCGTTGAATACGAAGGCATTCAAATAGGCTCCGTGATTGATATTGAGACAGATTTACGATCAAACATCCCGGTTTTAATCAAAATCGATTCCGAACACAGTGAGCACGTGCGAAAAAATGCCCTTTTTGTTATTTCGTCCAACATTTCCACAGCAACTCCACCCGGTATTCTTATGGGCTATTGTAGAGATGTTGATCCGCAGGCATTTCCCAAATTGCCATCGGGAAGTGTGGTGGATGGCGAAGACAGCGAATTGGTGTTTATGGTTAAAACCCGTGTGGGCTGTTTCCATCAAACCACCGAAAGTTTTTCAAAAGCCCTTGAGAACTTGAAACGCAGCGTCGATGGCGTTTTGAATTCTCCAAAAGCCCAACAATTATATCAGGATATCGAAAACTTTTTTATTGAACTCAACAAAAAAATGCAGGAGCGCATTGAGGATTTTATAGAAGAAAAAGGTCCGGAAATTCGCAAAAAAATAGAAGAGTTAATCAAAGAGCTTGAAAAAATGGGACACGATGAGGAAGCAGAAAAATGGAAAAAGTTTTTGAAGGATGAACTTCAAAAAGAAGTTTAAATTTAGGGTGATGAAAATTGTCACAGACTTTGCATAAAAAATCCTCTGAGTTTTGTTCTGCTGCAGAGTCCTTAGGTTTCAGGTTTC
>SKZT01000201.1 GCA_007127235.1 Desulfobacteraceae bacterium | reverse complement strand
TGGCCACATCCACAATGGACAGTCGGGTATGGCCAAAGACTGCATTGTCTCCAAAGCTGTGGATTCCTCTGTCATCGGGCCCCCTGTGCCCCAGAGCATCCAGCATTTTGTTAATGGTTTTTTCGTCTCTTACGCCAAAACATCCGGCTATCCCACACATACATTACTCCTTTGGTTTTGTATTACAAGATGCCCGTCACCTTATGCAGGCGTCAGGCTGTTCAAGTTAGAAAACCGACGCTTTTTTAAAGCTGACGGATTCAAATAACTCAAACAAGGTTATTCAACAAAAATTTTACCGATATTCGAGGTGGTCAAAGAATCATCCATATACATTCCCAGACCGGTTCTTTGAATCGATTCCATGGCTCTCGGATCGTATACAGGCATTTCCACTTCCGGAGCATCTTCAGGTGTAACCGTTTCCGCCATCTTTGATGCTTTTTCCAGTTTTTCTATGGAAAAATCGATCAGATAGCGCAGGAATGCAAAAGGATGCCGAATCATATGAAACCCATACTTGATGCCTAAGGCCTGCCCATTTCTGGCATCTTCATATGCCCGTGGCGTCGGATGCTCTTCATGAGTAGCACCGGCATTCTGGCAGGTAGGTAAGTCCAATATCATATTCAGATGACTCATCAGGATATTGAGCAAATGATGACTCACAAGCCCGTAGTTGGGGTTGTACTCGATTCTTGGATCGGCAATGGTAGGAAAACCCGCGTGAATGCACGTAACCCCCGGATTGATCAGTTGAGCGGCACATATACCGAATAGCACTTCAGCATGGGTCATGGCCAGCACACCGTTATAAGAATAAGGCGCGCTGATACCCGCCATAGGCATGGCCGAAATAAACAAAGGAAGCCCTGCCTTGGCCACTTTGTAAAAAGTTTCCGAAAAGTTTTCATTCACTTGAAGAGGAGGACGGGTCAGGCAAAAAACAATCATGATGTTTTTGCGGGATTCATAAATCTCGCAGGCTTTCGCCAGAGATTTGTCATTGGTAACTGCAAAGTATAAAGGTTTGGAACAATTCTTTACCAAAATATCGATTTGCTCGCACTCGTCTTTCAGCTTTACCCCGCGGCCCATCCCGGCGATAATATCTCTGGATTCGGCGATCTGAGCTATCCTTTTAACATGTTCAGGCGTGGGCATTATACCACCCGTTCCAGTCTTATCATCATAAATATAAGGGGCGGTCCCACCGACTAAAAAAGAATTTTTAGGAACAAAAAAATCCTTCATGCCCGGAACACTTTCAAGGCATTTTTTAACCAAATCGTTCATCACATAAATACGATTGTCATAAACAACCGCCAGACCTTCGTTCTCATATTTCCTGAATTTTTCCAGAATTTCCGGCTGCTTGCAGCCGACACCCATATTTTCAAGCATCCAGAGCGCATCTTCATGCACCTTTAAAAGCATCTCTACCGTTTCGTCACCCAACAATGTTTTTGATTCTTCTAACTGTTTGGTATCCACAATCGTCTCCATTTATGGGTTTAAATGTCTTCTCCCACCCTGGCATTACCGGGCTGTCAGCAGCCAATTTTGAACTCTAATCAGGATAATTTAAGAAACCAGGAGGGTCAGTCCCTTTTCGGCCGTAATACAATCATCCGGCCAAGGACAACTGATTTTCATGTCAAATGAATTATTTTAAAAATGATTTTAAACATTATTCGCATTGAATAAAAAATCTAACACAAATGAATATAACTGATACATATTTTATTAAATTAGTTTCATCTGAAACCATATCTGACAAACCTTACCATACACAGATCAAATGTCAAGTTTTTTTCTTTGGGCAAAAAGTGAGGGGTGTTAATTGTAAACCCATATCCGATTGAAATAACCTGTAGGTGCGTTTAACGTATATCATCATCCGGAAAACGCAAAAAAGGTATCTTGCAATTTGGGCACAGCAAAAATTTCCGTCCTGATCTTTTGCAATTCAAACAGGGCCTGGGAACATTGATCTGAGAGCAGCCGAACCACCAAAGGGATGTCCTCAAACTTCTGGATGGCTAACTCTGACCATGAGGGTTTTTCAGATACCATATAGTGGTTGCGTATTAAAATATTCAGCGCCTCTTCATAGGGTGAAACCTGCAACCCGATCTTTGAATAATCATTCATGTAAAAAAGGGGCAGGTCTGAGCAGTTAAACAGGTATCCGCCTTTGGTGGATTCTTTGGGAACAATGGATAAGGTCTTCATAGGATAATCTCTTTTTTCTACGCTTATGCCCGTTTACCCTGAACAGGTTGTTACCTTTTTTAAAAGTTTTCTGTAATAGACATAGTTTTCAAAAGGCACATCCTCACGCACGCGGCCATCAGCGAGAGGAATGTAGCCTCCCTGACTCAACAGATCAGGAACTTTGGTTTCAATTTCTTTTCTGATGGTCTCCTTGTCCTTGCGAAGTGCATCCAGATCGATTCCTCCGATGAGCTTCAAATAATGGCTGCATCCACTTCTATTTCGCTTAATATCTTATTTGCAAGGGAAGCGCAGAATTGTGCCTGAATCGCCAAAGCCTCCTCTACAAATCCAGGGTCTTGTGTCAGTTTAAACATTACATCCAAAAACCTGGACCAGTCATTAACTCCCAGGGACAGAAAAAGCCGCGATGAACACGAAGCATGACCACATGGTCGCGGTTTTTATATTCATGGATACGGTTATTCCAATTTTCCGGAAGCCGTGCAGGGTCGTAAGGATCAAGATAATCTTTAAAGTCTTTCAATTCTTTTTTTGTCGTGGGCCATTTTTGCAAATCTGGTCGCGGTTTTTATATTCATAGATACGGGTTCCCTCTCTCCGAGTAAAACCAATTTCCTGACGTACCCCCTTTCCGGTCTCCATTACCTTCTGCTTAAGTGCCATAAGACACTTTGAACTTTGAGAATCCTCCAGCTCATCATCGCGTTTTCCAATAATGGCCTTGGGATTAAAATCAGGGTGGGGATTGTAAATCAACGGTAGCGCAACTCTCTAAGGGATTCACTGTCTTTTTATATAAAATCTCTTACATATCCGAATGGGGAACACTAAAGTATTAGCGGAATTTTCAGGCATTGTCGATACAACACAAAATTATGCAAAAGAGCTTAAGTTTGTGCGGCTCAGCGATAGCAAGAGGAGACAGAATCTATCTGTCATTTTTTCGCGGGACAAACTAATTTACCGAATCTACCTGTTAACTGCGGATTGAGTGTTGTGGGAATAATGTTGGAAAATTTTTTTAGCACCGGCGGCAAAAGATTACTCATTATGTTAAACCCAAAAAAACCATGCGCCCCCAGAATATAGTCTGTGGCAGATGACATGTTTATCAAAAAGCATATTAGGCGAGTATGATTTATAGAGGCCTACAGGGGGTAGTTTTGCAACATCAATTCCTTGTTCCTTCGCAAAATGATCAGGCCTATGAATGGGATATAGATGAACATATGCCTCTTTATATTTGACTTATTAAGTCTAATTCTTTAAAATATTCATGTTTTAGAAATTTGCAGAAGTATAGTGGAAATTTCGCTTCGATACCGGAAATATTAGAACAGTAACGAGGCAAATGTCCTTGACAATCAATGATTGGGCAATATAAAAAGTGAATAAAGGAGCGACCTAAAAGCTCCTATTTGGTCTGCCCAGAGTCATAAGGTATAGAGTAGGAGATTTCACGTGTCCTCAAATAAAACTGGCGATATCAAGGGGAGTGTTGCAGAGGCACTTCGTATAAGGCAAGAAAGGGAAAAAAGTTATCGGGAACGTGCTCTCAAACTTTTCCCCAAAATTTGTGGGCATTGTGGGAGAGAGTTCAGTGGAAAGCGGTTACGTGAACTCACAGTACACCATAAAGACCACAATCATGACAATAATCCACCTGATGGAAGTAACTGGGAATTGTTATGTATTTATTGTCACGAAAATGAACATGCCCGTGACCAAGTTGCCGATGCTTATGCTACCGGTTCTATCGATGAATCCTCGGATCATAACTTTAGTCACAATCCTTTTGCAGAGTTAGCTGACTTAATAAAAAATAAGAAAAAAACACAATGATGCCACAACATGCGTTAAAAATTCATCATCTATGAGATGCTCTATGCTCTTCAAATCAGCAAGGGCTGATGCAATCCAGGCGGCTGCCAATTCGTTATTCATATTAAGCGAATACCCTTTTCCTGGCCTGGTTGCAGATTTTCGTAAAATTCTATGGCTGCCATAAATTCTTTTTAGGCATCTTCATGGAAGCCGAACATCATCGCCCAAATCGCTTCTTGATCTTTTGGAAAACTTCTTCACCGGGGATGAATTTTGCCTCGCCGGTATCGATTTTCCGGCATCGGCGTTCAACTTCCTTTGACCATGCCTTGTCTATATCGGCCTGTGTCGGCAGATTAGCGCTGTTAAGCAGTTTATCTATCAGAATCAATCGATCTTCTATGGGAAGACCGAGCGCCTGTTCATATATTTTTTCGGCCAGTTCTGTCATATTTCACCTGTAAGTTTTCAATCAAACCCCTGATTCACCATGCCTGTCTGTCAAAGTTTTGAATCCATGATACCCTTACCGGCAGATATTATCAACAGATATAGAGGAAACTCAAGTGCCGCCCCTCTTATCATAGCATATAAAATATTCTATCATGATGTGTGTAATAATTTCAAATCTTTGGCCATAGTATAGTTCATTATAGAGCCACACCGATGGTGCCGTACCGCACTAAAAACGAAGCTGATCCCTTACATCCTTTATGGCCATAGGTTAGCGATCGGTATTGGGTGATCTGATCATGAACACAACTGATATATGGTCTCTTCACCTCCTCATAACAAATCCCTCGATTTTGTGTGTAAAGTGGGCCTTAAAAGCTTTTTAAGAGGTTTTTCCTCTCGTTAAACTCATAAAAACCTCTGTTTGTTTTTTTCAAATAATATGAAGAAACCCTGGAATATATTGGTAAGGCGGCACCCGTATCTGTGCCGGGTTAATTTCATGACCTTATTAAGTAAAGTAGGCTAAACCTGGGAGCTAATTAAGATGAAATTTTCTCCGGTTTTGTCTCATCAAAGCTTTTCCACACTTTTCCTGTGTATTCAATTTTTAATGCAGAGGCAAATGGTGTTTTTTACACCATAAGCCATGATTTTTTCCAGCCACTGCTTTTAATTTTTCCCAAAAAAGAAAAAACCCCCTTGGTTGTTCCACAAGGGGGTTTCAGGATCTTCATGTTCGGTAATTCATCGCACTGGAATTTTCAAATTATATAAATCTTCTATTTGTTCGCTGTTTTTCTCAGGGAGGAGCAAGGGAATTAAAAAGCTGGTGTCAAAATAAAGCATTATCGAGCTTCTTTACGCAACAAATCGAGAACAGTAAGGGGTGAAGTTTTGGTTCGTGAAATCTTTGCACGAAAAGCCGCAAATGAAGGAATACGCTTTCGTCGAGGAAGAATAACCGGGATTAATTGTGCAACCGGCCTTCCACCACGAGTAATAAGGAATTTTTCCCCCTGCTCAATACGCTTCAATAAAACTGATAAATGCGTCTTAGTTTCATTAACATTGACTTTTTCCATGGAGAACTCCTCTAAAAACTATTGTTTTACCCTAATCAAACTTTCAATGATTTAAAATAACACAGCATTACATACATGGTCAACACGTCGCTCTTTATTTTTGCCCATCTACATTCACAGAACCTATCATTGATGCTTTTATTAAAAGACAAAAGCTTTTTACAATCCACAGATTTCACAGATTAACACAGATTTATTTAAACACCCCTCCGTTAATCCCTCAATCTGTGAAAATCTGTGTAATCTGTGGATGAAAATCTGTGTAATCTGTGGATGAAAATCTGCGTAATCTGTGGATAAAAATTTCTGAAATCTGTGGATAAATCTAATAAACAAACCGCCTGTACTCCAAAGAACTCCCCCCAAAATTGACCAGCAACCCTACCTTATACCCTGAAGCCTTCAGGTAATTTATCATTTGCGCCTCTTCTGTCCTCGACAACTTTGAAAGCGCTTTAAGTTCCACAATGATCTCCTCAAAACAAAACAGATCCGGCTGGTAGGTCTTGTTCAGCCGCCTTCCTTTATAAACCACAGCAACCTGAGGCTGGGAAAGGAAAGCAATTTTGCGAACCGTCAACTCAATTTCCAGAGCTTCCTGATAAACCGCTTCCAATAAACCGCAACCAAGCTCCCGGTGAACCTCCATGGCAGCGCCGATGATTT
>SKZT01000284.1 GCA_007127235.1 Desulfobacteraceae bacterium | reverse complement strand
ATATAAAACTAAGCAAGTAGAATAAAAACGCTAATCAGATTGACACGGTATAAACAAAAAGGCCCGCTGTAAAGCGGGCCTTTTGATTTCAATGCCTGTCTGACCTTATCCGGTGAATTTCTGATACAGTCCAACTATCATAATTACGGCAATAGGCACAGGAACAACATACCTGATCAGGAATCCATACCAGGTACCGACAAAAATGACACATTCCGGAGTATTCATTTCCTTACAGGCCTTCCTGGAGGTCCAGACGTAACCGGCAAAGATGGCTGTCATCATTCCGCCCAGGGGAAGCAGAATGTCGCTGGCCACAAAGTCATAGGTATCCAGTATGTCCATGCCCAGGAAACTGATGTTGCCAAGCAGATTATAGCCCAGGGTGCATGGGATGCCCATAAGGAATATGGCTATGCCCATAAAGACTGCGGCGCTGCTTCTGGACCAGCCTTTTTCATCCACCAGCCATGCCACGATAACTTCCAGAAGGGATATGGCTGAAGTCAGTGCAGCTACTGCCAGCAGAAGGAAGAACAAAAACCCGAAAAGAGAACCCGCAGGCAGTTCGGCAAAAACTGCAGGAAGGGTTATAAATGCCAGGCCGGGACCGGCGGCAGGATCAAAGCCAAGGGCAAACACAGCAGGGAAAATGGCAAAACCAGCGAGGATGGCTACCACCGTATCCAGACCCACAACCCATCCGGCATTGGTTGGAACCGGATCACTTTTTTTAAGATAGCTGCCATAAGTGATCATAGCACCCATTCCCAAACTTAAAGTGAAAAATGCCTGTCCAATGGCTGCCAAAAAGGTCTGGCTGGTAACATCGCCGAATCTTGGCGAAAGATAAAAGGAAATGCCCGAGGCGGACCCTTCAAGGGTTATGGATCGTAACACAAGAATAAGCAGTATGATAAAAAGCGAGGGCATGAGGATTTTTACCCATCGCTGAATTCCATTAACAACTCCTGAAGAAATGATGGCCAGAGTCAAGCCTATAAAGATGGCATGCCAGATAATGGGAGGCCATACACTGGTTATATGGCCCACAAATGTGCCTGCAAAATCCATATCCGAGGTAAATCCCGACAGGGATTTGAAAATATATGCAAGAGACCACCCGGCCACAATTGAGTAGAACGACAGGATCACAAATCCGGCGCTGACCCCCATGGCACCGATCAGCCACCAGGGAGTGTTGGGAGCCATGGCCCAGAAGGCGCCTATGGGGTTTTTCTGGGTTTTTCGGCCTATGGATATTTCAGTCATTACCAGTGGATAGCCAATGAGTATGATAGCCAGAAGATATATAAGAACAAAAGCAGCCCCTCCGTTTGTACCGGTGACATAGGAAAAGCGCCAGATGTTTCCAAGACCCACCGCTGATCCGGCCGCGGCCAATATGAACGCCAGACTGGTTGTCCATTGTTCGCGCATTTTAACCATTTACATGCTCCTTTTGGTTTAAAATTTTATGATTTATGAATACAATTATTATTCCGTGGTTTAAAATTCCCATCAAAGTACCGAAAAGAAAATCTGTTTCTACCTCAACACTTTTTAATGCACTTCAGCCATTTTCCAGCCTTGCTCATGCCATTTAGAGTTCTCGACAATATCATGGCCCTGGATTGCTGAAAAGAATCTTTTTATTCGATGTCCGAGTTTTTTCATCATTCTGGCGGAGGCCAGAATCCATTGATTTTTCCTGTTCCGTGGATAGCGCCTAAAAGCTTCAATTCGTGCCAAGGCCTTTGCTTCGCTACGCCTGGAATGATGACTTTTACACAGTGCAATGTCAAAAAACTTGAACATTGGGTGGTTTTTACCCTTTGTTGTTCCTTTGAACTGACCGGCAGCTATTATCTTAAAGCAATACTTTTTGCAAATTTTTCCCTTGCTTCCGGAAAATAATAGTGGCATCAATATGTTGTGGTTTTCTTGGAGGCTTGGGTAATGAAAATTACCCAAAGACGGGGATAAAATTTTTCCCGGTATTTTTCCGCCGAAAAGCGGCTGCTTTCAGAAATTTGTTTAAATTGTTTTAAATATTGGACATAAAATGCAACAGCAAAAATCTTCATTTTTGGTGTGGATGACCCAGATCAGAGTCAATTTCCTTCTTCTGGCTGTTTTTCTGGTTGGAATAGGACTGGCAATGTCCTACAAACACCTTGTCAGTGTAAATGCCCAATTCGATTTTTTTCATGCGGCCTTGATTATGGCAGGGGTGGTTCTGGCACATATTTCGGTGAACCTGTTCAATGAATATTCCGATTATTTTTCAAAGATAGATTTCAATACGGTTCGCAGCCCTTTTAGTGGGGGTACGGGGATGATGGTTTTCGGAAAAACGACCCCTCCATATGTTCTGGCCACCGCTTTAATCACCCTGTTATCCGCTTTTGTGATCGGCATTTATTTCACGTTTGTTTCCCACTGGTGTATCCTTGTGATCTCGCTTACAGGAGCTCTTTCCATTGTTTTGTATACGCCCGTGTTTCAACGTATCATGCTGGGTGAATTCTTTGCGGGCCTCACTCTGGGTTCACTGGTGGTCATAGGCACCTATATCGCCATGACAGCCGCACCGGATATGAGTATTTTACAGATATTATCCATTGATGTATTATTGATCTCTATTCCGCCCGGCATTCTGACCTCTTTGCTGCTGCTGATTAACGAATTTCCGGATGTGGAGGCTGACAAGCAGGGGGGGCGCATGCATCTGGTGATCCGGTTCGGAAGGCAAAAGGCATCTTATATTTATGCTACTGGATTATTAATCACTTTCGCCATCATTATTGCCCTTCCATTTCTCGGCATGGTTTCAAAATGGATGTTTCTGGCGTTGATACTTTTTCCTTTTGCTCTAAATGCAGGGTTTACAGCAATAAGGCATCCTGAAGACAGGAGCAAAATTGTAAAGGCCATGGGAAACAATGTAATCACCGTACTGGGAATCGACCTGATGATGGCTGTTGCGATCCTGATATAGTAACAAAGGCAAGGGTGGCGTGCAAAAAAAACAGAAAATAGTCATATTTGAACAAAATAATAAAGCATCAACAAAAATAGAGGGCATTAAAAATTATGGCAACGGGCTTTTCGAGGTGGAGGTTATCTCAATATCCACCTCTTTACCCTCTGTAATCGACGATACAGAAAACTATTTTCCCTCTAATATAGAAGCCGACCTGGTACTCGATTATCTTATTCATCCTGACCTGTCTTATGATCTTGGGATCATATGCCGGCAAAAAAGTATTCCGGTTGTGGCTTCCGGAAAAAAAAACCGAACCAAAGGCGTATTTACCCCACCGACTTGTTGCGGACTTGTCCGCCATTTTTCATTGGGATGCTATGGAGAACGATTCGGAGCTCCTGAACTTGAAGTCAGCCTTTCCGGAGGCAGAATAAAAAAAATTGATGTTGTAAGAGGGGCTCCCTGCGGGTCTACCTGGATAGCGTGCCAAAAAATTACGGGGTCTTTCATCGATGATGCCATCACACGCATTGGACTCGAAACCCAGTTTCTTTGTTCCGCGGACCCTGCCGGATGGGATCCCATTTACGGCAAAAGCCCTGTTCATTTTGCGGGACATGTCCACAATGCGGCCTTGAAAAAAGCTTGCGGAAAGTAAGGGTTGAGCAATGTTTGGTGCAATCGCAGGAGATGTTATCGGCTCCGTTTATGAAGTTTACCCTATCAAAACCGTTGATTTCCCAATGTTTCAAAAACTTTCTACTTTTACGGACGATACAGTTTTGACAGTTGCCACGGCCTATGCCATTTTGGAAAAAATGGATTACGCTTCGGCATACAAAAATTTCGGACGCCGGTATCCCCATGCCGGCTATGGCGGGGCTTTTTTTTCCTGGATGTTCCAGGAGAATAGCCCCCCTTATTACAGTTGGGGAAATGGCTCCGCAATGCGCGTCAGTCCCGTGGGTTTTGCTTTTGAGACCCTCGATCAGGTATTGTATGAAGCAAAGTGCAGTGCGCAAGTTTCTCACAATCATCCGGAGGGCATCAAAGGGGCGCAGGCAAGTGCTCTGGCAGTATTTCTGGCCCGCAAACAGGAATCCAGAAGCACCATCAAAAAAAAAATCGCCCAACGGTTTCAATACGACTTGGCAAGAACCGTTGAAAGTATCAGGCCTCATTATCGTTTTGATGTTTCCTGCCAGGGATCGGTACCGGAAGCAATCATTGCATTTCTTGACTCAAACGACTATGAAAGTGCAATAAGAAATGCTATATCACTGGGGGGTGACAGTGATACTCTGGCTTGCATTGCAGGCGGAATTGCACACGCTTTTTACAGAAAAGTTCCGGATTATATTAAAAGGGGCGTGAGGGAAAGGTTGCCTGAAGAGTTCTTGGAAATTATTGATTCATTTGAAAAAAACTATTTTTTATAACTCGATGATCAAGTTTTTTCGTATGTTCTCCAAAAGTTCGGGTAGTTGATTTAAATTGGGCTCAACCTGGATTCCGGCCTCCGCCGGCATGACGTTTAAAATCAGATAGTTGTCAAGGCTCGTCATTCCGGCGAAAGCCGGAATCCAGATGTTCTACCCGAACTTTTTGAGAAGCTATAGATTTTCTTATTGACAAAATACGATCAACCTTACATAATTGACAATTTCGTTTATTTGAGATTTGGGATATATTGGTTTATTTTATCATATTTTGAGGAGGGTTGTTTCCATGTATGCAGTGGTGGTTTCCGGGGGCAAGCAATATAAAGTGAGAGAAGGTGATGTTTTGAGGGTTGAAAAACTGGCTGGGCAAGTCGGCGATCCGGTATCGTTTGATGATGTTTTATTGTATTCCGATGGCGAAAACGTGCAAATTGGACAGCCAAGACTGGAAAATGCCAAAGTCACCGCTCGGGTCATTGAACAGGGAAAAGCCCGAAAAATTATTGTATTCAAATTCAAAAGGCGTAAAAGATACCGTCGGAAACAAGGGCACCGGCAGCATTTTACGGCTGTAAAAATTGACGGTATTTCGGTATAATGATAATATTCCAAATGGGTTGAGGTTTTTTTAATTATTCTAACAACTTGTTTTTGAGATAAATAAAGGAGTATATTTACCATGGCACATAAAAAAGCCGGCGGCAGCTCAAAAAACGGGCGCGACAGTAATGCGCAGCGTCGCGGAGTAAAAAGATATGGTGGAAATGTGGTAAAGGCGGGCAACATACTGGTTCGCCAGTTGGGCACAAAGATTCATCCGGGAACCAATGTGGGCATTGGAAAAGATTACACTCTTTATTCGCTTATAGATGGAGTTGTTGCTTATGAGCGCTTAGGGCGTTCCCGAAAAAAAGTAAGTGTTTATGCAGAGTGAAATTTATTGATGAAGTGATGATCACCGTTCAGTCAGGGGACGGTGGAAGAGGGTGTGTAAGTTTCAGGCGCGAGCGTTTTCTTCCCAAAGGCGGTCCGGACGGCGGAGATGGGGGAAAAGGCGGAGATGTTATTTTTAAAGCGACATTGCGAAAGCGTACCCTGTATCACTTTAAATTCAAAAAACATTTCAAAGCTGAAAATGGCAAAGGGGGAAGTGGTGCTCAGAGGACCGGAAGGAAAGGCAAGGATCTTATTTTGGAGGTACCTGTAGGCACAGTGGTCAGTGATGCCAGCACCGGCGAAATTCTCAAAGACCTGACAAAGCCTGAAGAAATAGTGGTTATCGCCGAAGGCGGAAGAGGGGGGCAAGGAAATAAACGGTTCGCTTCTTCCACAAGGCGGACACCCCGATTTGCACAACCAGGAAAACCTGGAAAGTTATTATCCCTGAAACTGGAGCTTAAACTTATAGCCGATGTTGCCGTAATCGGCCTTCCTAACGCAGGAAAATCCACACTGATCAGTCAAATATCATCCGCCCGACCCAAAATCGCTGATTATCCGTTTACCACCCTGGAACCCAATCTTGGTATGGTTTTGACAGACAGGTCGAATCCTTTTTGTGTTGCTGATATACCCGGCTTGATAGAAGGAGCTCATAAGGGTTCAGGACTTGGCATCCGGTTTTTAAAACATATAGAGAGAACGACGATGTTGCTTCATCTCATTGATGCTTCCGCAATCAATCCTGAAAACCCCCTTGAACAGTACGAAACAGTTAATCGGGAGTTGTTTCTGTACAGCCGCAAACTTGCCGAAAAACCGCAATTGGTGGTTCTAAACAAAATGGATATGTCTGGAACACAGGAGTTGGCAAGTCGTTTTGAAGCAGCCATGGTTGAAAAACCGGT
>SKZT01000202.1 GCA_007127235.1 Desulfobacteraceae bacterium | reverse complement strand
TCAGAAAATGATTTTGGCAAGGCTAGAGGGAGGAGATTATACTTTTTCGTATATCTCCGACCGATAACGCCGCCAAAAACATTTTCTGGAAAGCTATATAAACAAATCACCCCCAAATCCGCTATAATCAGGAAATATTCTTCCAACCGGCTTGTCTTTTGTATGTCTTCTGCGTTACATTGAGTTTACTGGCAATGAATATATATCGGGAGCATGAATTTTCCCGGGAAAGGATGACGCCATGCAGAAAGAAGCCATGCTTTATGAAAAGCTGGAAGAAAAAAATGTGCAGTGCTTTTTGTGCAATCATAATTGCAGAATAAAACCATCGAAATTCGGTATTTGCGGTATGAGGGAAAATGTTGATGGTGTCCTTTACACACATGCTTACGGACACATTATTGCTGCCAATGTGGATCCTATTGAAAAAAAGCCTCTCTATCATTTTTTACCGGGAACCAGATCCTTTTCTATAGCTACTGCAGGTTGCAACTTTCAATGTGGTTTTTGCCAAAACTGGCAGATCTCACAGGCTTCCAGAAAAAAGAACAGAAATTTGTCCGCAAGTATGCTTGCTCCTGAAGAAATTGTTGCAAAGGCTATCGGCAATGGTTGTAAAAGCATATCCTACACTTATACTGAACCCACTATTTTTTTCGAATATGCATTGGAGACAGCCAGGCTTGCCAGAAAAAAGGGGCTGTTAAACGTATTCGTTACCAATGGTTTCATGAGCCTGAAAGCATTGGATTCGATCCATCCCTACCTGGATGCCTGTAATGTGGATTTGAAATCTTTCAATAATGAATTTTATAAAAAAATTTGTAAGGGACGTCTTTCACCTGTATTGGATTCTATCGAGTACATGAGAAAAATCGGTATCTGGGTGGAAATAACCACGTTGGTTATACCCGGTACCAATGACTCGGAAGAAGAGTTAAAAAATATTGCCGACTTTATTGTCAGGGTCGACCCGGATATTCCATGGCATATCAGCCGTTTTCATCCGGATTTTAAATTTATTGAAACCATTTCCACTCCGGTGAAAACCATGGAACAAGCAAGGGCAATCGGTAAAAAGTCAGGTCTTCGCTTTGTCTATCTCGGTAACATTGCTGGAGATAAGGACACTGTTTGTCCTGAATGTGAAACAGTGTTGATTTCCCGGAGGGGATATTCCATCGGCCATTCACGGATAAAAAACAACTTATGTTCCCATTGCAATACGGTTATAGCCGGAGTATGGGAATAAGAGGTGGTATACTAAAATAAAACCAAAAGGAGGTTTTTACATGGGCTTATATAATCTGGATAAAATTTTTTCACCAAAATCGATTGCCATCATTGGTGCCAGCGAAAAACCCAAATCCGTAGGCGAGGCAATTATCCAAAATCTTATCGATGGCGATTCTGGTGTGAATCTATATCCGGTTAATCCCAATTACGTAGAAATCAAAGGATTGAAGGCTTTTAAATCGCTGTCGGACATCCAGAATGACATAGATCTTGCAGTTATCGCCACCCCTATTGCCACGGTGCCTGATATTGCAAAGGAATGTGTGGAAAAAGGGGTGGGCGGTGCCATTGTTATCTCTGCCGGTGGAAAGGAAACCGGGGATGAAGGCCGTAAAATTGAAGAAAAGATATTAAAGATTGCTTATGACGGCGGCCTGCGCATTATCGGACCCAATTGTTTGGGCGTGCTTTTGCCAAGAAAAAAAATCAATGCCAGCTTTGCCGCAGACATGCCCAATAACGGAAATCTGGCCTTTATTTCTCAAAGTGGTGCCATTTGTACCTCAATTCTTGATCTGGCTTTCAAGGAGCAGATTGGTTTCAGCCATTTTGTCAGTATCGGATCCATGATCGACGTTGATTTCGGGGATATGATCGATTATTTGGGCAATGATCCCCAGGCCAAAAGTATTCTTCTGTATATTGAAAGCCTCACCAATTTCAGAAAATTTATGAGCGCGGCAAGAGCCGTATCCCGGGTCAAGCCTATTGTCGTGCTCAAGTCCGGACGAAGTGAAGCCGGAGCAAAAGCGGCGGCTTCCCATACCGGAGCCATGGCAGGCGAGGATGCGGTTTATGACGCTGCGTTTAAACGTACGGGCGTGGTCCGTGTGGATACTATCCAGGATCTTTTTGACTGTGCGGAGCTGATGTCCAAGCAGCCTCGTCCCACCGGTTCAAGGCTGGCGATAATTACAAATGGAGGTGGACCGGGGGTGATGGCTACGGATGCCATGGGCAAATATGGTTTGGAGCCGGAACCTCTTGATGACGATATTTTAAATGAATTCAGCGAGGTGCTTCCTGCTTTCTGGAGCCGAAGCAATCCCATTGATATTTTAGGGGATGCTTCACCGGAGCGTTTTGCAAAAACCATCAACATATGTATCGATTCCGGGAAATTTGATGGCCTCCAGGTGGTTCTTGCTCCCCAGGCACTCACCAAGCCGGGGGAGGTGGCCAGAAAAGTCACGGAGATCATGAAGCAAAAAAGCTTTCCTATTTTTGCTGTATGGATCGGTGGAAGAGATATGGCAAAGGGGATTGAAATTTTGAATGCGGCGGGGGTGCCTACCTATGAAACCCCGGAGCGTGCGGTTCACGCTTTTTATTATATGTATGAATACTCAAGAAATCTGGATTTGTTAAATGAAATCCCGCCTAAATTTCCGAAAAATTTGAAATTCGACCGGGATACTGCCGAGGAAAAAATCAGCAAAGGGCTTGAATACAAAGATCAATTCCTGGAAGAAACCGAATCGAAAGAGATTTTGTCCGCTTATGGTTTTCCGGTGAATGAAACAAAAATCGCAAAGGATAAACAGGAGGCTGTAGCCATAGCCGATAAGATGGGATATCCGGTGGTTTTAAAAATTTTATCACCGGACATAACCCATAAAACCGATGCTCAGGGTGTGCAGCTGGATTTGATGGATGCCGACCATGTTCGAAAGGCGTTTGATACCATCATGGAGGGCGCCAGAAATTATAAGGATGACGCACGAATTACCGGAGTTACGGTACAGACCATGGTCAGTCGCCCGGATATGGAACTTCTGGTGGGTGCCAAAAAAGATCCCAATTTCGGGCCGGTCATCCTTTTTGGCATGGGAGGCATATATACCGAAATTTTCAAAGATCGCGCCATTGGGCTTCCCCCAATGAACCGTTTGATTGTCCAAAGACTGCTGGAGCAGACCCGGGTCTATAAAATTCTGAAGGGGTATCGCGGACGGCCGGGAGTCGATATGAATCAACTGGAAGAGCTTATTTTGAGGCTCTCTCAGCTTATGGTCGATTTTCCCGAGATTAAGGAGTTGGACATGAACCCCGTTATTGTTAAGGACGGTGGGCTTTTTGCAATCGATGCCAGAATTCTTTTGGAAAAGACTTCTGTCAAATCCCCCCTGCACCTGGTGATCAGCCCATATCCTGAACAATACGAATTTCATATCGAAACCACCTCGGGGATGCCCTTGTTTATCAGGCCGATCAAGCCGGAAGATGCCGAGCTTTTTGTTGAGCTTTTTAACACACTGTCGCCCACCAGCATCTACTACCGGTTTTTCAGGGCCATGAAACAGCTTTCCCACAAGATGCTGGCGCGATTTACCCAGGTGGATTATGATCGTGAGATCTCCATGGTAGCCATAGATGGAGACAGTAACGAAGAAAAAATGATCGGAGTTTCCCAGGTGTTTATTCATCCGGACGGCAAGCACGGAGAATTCTCGATTCTTGTGGGAGATCCGTGGCACGGTAAAGGAGTCGGTGCAAAGCTTCTTGAACATGTCCTGAAAATTGCCAAACACATAGGGCTGGTAAATGTCTGGGGAACCGTGCTTCGGGAAAATATCAACATGCTGGCCCTGGGCAGGAAGCTCGGATTTACAACCAAATGGTCCAGCGACGGCCTGGAATGTGAGTTGAACATTGACCTGAGAAAAACTGAATTCGAAGACATTCGGGTTGACGGGCGTTTTTGATTTAAGGTGCCGGCTTCCAGTTACGAATTTACCGGTGGCGGAAATATCGGTGCAAATTCAACCCCCAACTCCATCAGAGCTGATTTTCCGCGCACTGTTAAATCCGTAATAAAAAGAAATTGATCCCTGTCATCGTTGGGATAAGCTCTTATACGGTAGTGTGTTCCATGGGGTTTTTCCTGGATAACCACCACAATGGGTCGTTGAAGTTGTAGATAAGCACTGGTTAGCGCGACATCATGAAGTGTATTTTTAACTTTAAGCGCATCATGATCGGGCAGCAGATAAAAATTGGTAACACACATAAGGTGTCGTGTGCCGTCATTGCTGTTTAAAATAAGTCCGTTCCACATTTTCAGATGCGGTATGGTCACAACGGTGTCATCAGGGGTGACGATTTTTGCATAGCGCATACCGATTTCCCTTACTTCGCCGTATTGGCCGTCAACTTCGATCCAGTCTCCCGGCCGGTAAGGCACTTCAATAAGTGTGACAATTCCTGCAATCAAACTGCTGACATAATCCTTAAAGGCAAATCCCAGTATAATGCCCAAAGCGCCAAGGAGCGCAAAGAGGTTTTCGAAGGTAGGTTCAAAGAGAATCGGAACAATTAACACGATGGCGGTAAAGATAATTGCCAGCCTCAGAATCGGTACTGATGCAAGAAGGTAATGGCGGCCTTGGCCGGAGAATTTTTCACCCAGAAATTTCAGGAATCGTTGGGACAATACCGTAAATAGCCAGGCGCCTGCAACAATGAGAACGGCCTGTAAAATACCTTCGGTGTCTACACTTTTAAAAAGCTCGGCTATCTTTTCAGAATTGATCATTGGTTTTTCCTATAATCCACTCGGGTATCCCTCAGCGTACAGGCAATCTCTGACAACGGGAAATGCGAAAGGTGACACCCGCCAAATTTCATAAGACTTCTCAATGAGTTGAGCAGCTTGCAAAAATTGCAAAAACTGAAGGGACTCATGAACTGAGAACGGAAGAAGATTGCAAAGCAATTTTGCAGGCAGCCCCCCGTGAATCAGCAATGTGTAAAGCACACGTGCATGATCCCGATTCATATCGCTGGGGGTGCCTGGTCGTTGTAATTTGTTCCAGGGAATTACCCACAGGGCATTTTCATCGGTAAAATTATCACGGGGTTTTTTCGGCTTTTTACTTTCTTCTTCAGTTGCCATTTTTCGCACACTTTTACGCAAATATTCGATAGCAATACCGGGGTTGCCCCGACAATACTCGGACATGTATTTTATCCACGAGCTTTTTGGGGGTTCGGTTTGTGATTTGGATTTGGCCAATGAATGAGGAACCAGTACCAGGTTTCCATCGCCCATCTGCCGAAAGACTGTGCGGCTTCCAGCCCCTCCTGAAATCCTTTCGGTGAGAAACTCTGTCATTTGTTCCGCCTGAAATGCCTGAGGAATCAATACGGAAAAGGAGTCCCCTTTAAATACATACCCAAGATAGGACCATGCCCATGAATTACATCCGAGTACCCCCCGGCCCATTTTCCCCGCAAAAAGTCCGTCAAAAATCTCACGGACCAGAGCAAGGCCTTTGGTGTGGCGAAGATAAAGTTTTTCCAGGTTGGCAATGACCCACACACTCTCGCTTTGCTTAAATTGTTCAAGATAGGAAAAGTCTTGATTTAAAATCTGATCAGCGGAGGGCGGATTAATGAGTTTGAAATTTTGGGATCTGGCCCAGGTGGTTAAAATTTTCCCATGACCAATGAAAGGAGGCCCTAACACCACTTTAAAAGGGTCTGTAGCTGTTTTTGATTCCAGCCAATTCTTAAGTGCGTCATTAAGGGCTTCTGAAGGAATTTTCCAGTTCAGTGGGGTGATAATTCTGTCGAGGTTTGATTCATCTAATGCGGATGTTTCATCTTTTGATACCAAGGGTTTAGACTTTTTGGACTCCTTGGACTCCTCAGCTTTCAAGATGTGCAAAAAGGTGAATATCCTGTTTTTTACGGTACGATCGAGTGCCGCTTCAGGCACCTTGAAATCACTTTGGGAAACGTATTGCCACAGAGACTTGGATGCACCATTGCTTGAATTTTTCATAAGTTATAATATATCCGGGTAAGCAATTGTCAGGATTTTTAAATATACGGTTTTGTGTAGTAATTATCAACCATTTTTAAAGGGATTCGGTCTGGGGTGATGAAAATCGACCAGTTTTGGGATCGGTTTTATCATCTCGAATCTGTTCCGCATATTAAGTGCCAGAAAATTTGGTGTCAGGTTTCAGGTGTCAGGT
>SKZT01000229.1 GCA_007127235.1 Desulfobacteraceae bacterium | reverse complement strand
GAAACTGCTGTCCGTGTGGACAAAAAGGGTATCGACATAGCGGCCCTGTTCATCCCGTGTATTCTCCACGCGGATCACATAACGTTTCTGACCGTCAACAGTTCTTTCTTCAACTTCGTATTTGATAAACTGGCCACTTCTGACTTGAACCCTCCGAATGGTAAAAGGATGCTCTTTTTTGGGAATAATTTCCACTTCGGTAAAAAGCGGTTGGCCCGCTTCACCGGACAATCGAACCCGCTCAGGCCGTATATCGGCAAATTTTTCCACCATGCCTGTTACAGCAACGCCCACCCAGGGGCGGTTTGCTTCGTTGGTTTGAATTCGAATATGTTGCCTGACTTTCCTTCCGCCATAGCCGGATGTGTTTAATTTAACCTGGATATTTCCTTCCTGCCCGGGAAGGATTTCCCGCGTACTGCTCGCGGCCGTGCACCCTCAGCCTGATTCGATTTTCAGAATCTTCAAGGTTGCATCCCCACGATTGAAAACAGTAAACTCATGAACAATCTGGGAACCTTCCAACACAGGTTCAAATTCAAAAACATCCTCAGGAAGAAAAGCCTTCGGTCCCTCAAATGCCTTAACTTGTGCCGGACCCATAATCAGGATAAACCATACGTAGATAAAACAAAAACCAACCATCACCTTTCGCAACATGTTTTTCTCCCTTCAACTTTTTCATGCACTTATATAAATTCCACGGGACAGGGATTTAATTGTCCCGTGTCTTTTGAGTTTTATAATAATATTCCGGATTTTGTTTTTTTCAAACCCCGTTTTTTTATTTAACTTTTTAACATCAATTCCTTTTCGGGTTCTCCGGATTATTTTTTCAACAATTTCTTGATCAGAGGGAGTTTTCTGACCAGGGCGGGGCTTTGCTTTTTGGGTTTTTACCGGTTTCTGCTTTTCGGCTTTTTCCAATTGGGCTTTATGTGGTGAAGATTTCGAACCTTTGGCCGTTTTGGGCGGTTTAACATCTGTTGTATCGGCATTGCCCGGATTATCCAGGTCGATACCGAAAATATCCGAAAGGTTGGATTCTTCCATAACCCGGCTGGTTTTCTTTTCTGCTTTTTGAAGCAGTTCCCGGGTTTTATCGGCCACGGCCCCG
This sequence comes from Desulfobacteraceae bacterium, assembly GCA_007127235.1. GTDB lineage: Bacteria > Desulfobacterota > Desulfobacteria > Desulfobacterales > SKZT01 > SKZT01. The sequence continues at coordinate 5,197 of SKZT01000229.1, read as the reverse complement.
GAAATAAGATCATTCATGTCTACTTTCCGAAGTTTGAAAAACAGGCCGGGATCTTCATCAAGCCGGGCCCCGATACCAAAAAGCACGGCCGCCACATGTTTACACATGGACGCCCAATCCGGACAGGAACATGAAAACTTGATTTCTTGGGGGGATGGAAACAAACCTTTATCTTTGGCAGTAAAGATTTCGCCCAGGGATTTGGGAAACTTGCCTAAAAGAAATTCCTGCAGGGAGTCCAACCTGCCTTCGCATTCGGATTTGATGCTGTTCCATTTTGCCGGCACAATCCCGGTGATGGTGATTTCCACTTCATAAGGTTTTGAAGCGCTTCCCTGTACCAGAGCGTCCACTCGTCCCGGCTGAACTTGAAGATCCAGCACGGCTCTGTGGCGCACATAGCTGCGGCCACGCCCGATACGATTGGCATAATCGGCATATTTTTCAAGATTTTGATTCCATGACTTTCCCCACCAGGTTTTGGCGATGGCATTTCCTTCAATGATGACCGGCTGGAGGTCCGGAATCTTTTTTTTCAGTTGCTTTATTTTTTTTTCGGCCTTGGCCCTCTTTTGGGCCACCGGCACATAAGGCGGATATTGGTTCCAGTATCGCATATACACCTCAACGTTTTAAAAAGTTAATTTAAAAAGGTCGATTAATTGGTTATTATCCATCTCCGTGATCCATGCTTCACCGGTGCTTGAAATCACTTCCCGGGATAATCTGGTTTTTTCCTCAAGCATTTTATCAATTTTTTCTTCAACGGTTCCTTTGGTAACAAATTTATGCACGACCACATTTTTTTTCTGCCCGATACGAAATGCCCGATCCGTGGCTTGATTTTCAACTGCGGGATTCCACCATCGGTCAAAATGAACCACATGGTTGGCCTGGGTCAGATTTAGCCCGACCCCGCCGGCTTTCAGGGATAATACCATAAAAGGAATGTATTCATCATTTTGAAACTGTTCAATAATGGATTTTCGCTTGCCCACCGGGGTGCTCCCATGAAGGATAAGACCATTGCGCCTGAAAATGTTTTTCAAAAAACAGCCAAGCGGTTGAGTCATCTCTTTAAATTGAGTAAAAACAAGCACTTTTTCCCGCTTTTCATAGATGGTCTCACAAATTTCCCTTAACCTGGAAAACTTGCCGCTTTCTTTTTCATCAAATTCACCGGTACCCAGGTATTGATCAGGATGGTTGCAAAGCTGTTTGCATTTCATAAGCGCCGCCAATATTAATCCTTTTCTCTGTATTCCGTCGGACAATTCGATGGATTTTTCCAATTCCCGAAGCATATTCTGATACAAAACGATTTGTTTTTTACTCAACGGCGCATAGGTTTTCATCTCCACTTTATCCGGCAAATCGGAAATAACGGATTTGTCGGTTTTTAATCGCCTTAAAATGTAGGGTTTGATGATATTTCGCAATTCTTTGTATCCGGTATGACCCTGGTTTAATTTTTTTGAAAATGCGCTGAATTCGTTTTTATTTCCCAACAGACCGGGATTGAGGAAATCAAACAGGGACCATAGATCCGAAAGCCGGTTTTCAATAGGTGTTCCGGTCATAATAATCCGGTTTTGGGCGGATAACGTCTTGATGCTCCGGGTCTGCTTGGTGGCCGGATTTTTGATGGCCTGCGCTTCATCCAAAATCACATAATTCCATCGATGGAATTTGAGCCAATCATACCGCTGCACTAGAGCGTAGGTGGTAATTACCAGATCGTATTGGTCCAATTCGACTGAATCCGGAACGTTTTTTTTCTTTTTCAGGTGGCCGTCCGGATGGGCGATAAAATAACTGAGACCGGGCAAAAACCTTTTGATTTCATTGACCCAGTTGGAAATAAGCGAGGCCGGTATGATTAAAAGACTTGCCGGATATTTGTTTTCTGATTTAACAGCACTTAAAAATCCCAGCAGCTGGACAGTTTTGCCCAACCCCATGTCATCAGCGAGACATGCTCCAAATCCCAGAGAATGCAAAAAATACAGCCAGTTTAATCCTTTTTTCTGGTATTGCCGAAGCACGGCGCGAAATCCGTTTCCGGGCTCAATGTTTGGAGTCAGCTCCGGATGTCTTAATTTATATATGACCGATTCCAGCCATTGCCCCTGGGAAACACTTGTATCTGCGGTGCATGTCTTATCTTCCAGGATTTTTTCCGGTTGAAGCTGCATCCTCAGGGCATCGCGGATACTGAAACCATCTTCTCCAATATTTTTTTTCGCCCTTTCAAAGGCTTCCAGGGTTTGCCGCAATTTTTCAGGATCAACAGCCACCCATTTGTTTTTAATAAACGCCAGGCCTTCCGAATTCCGGATCAGTTCCTGTGCCTCCTGTTCTGAAATCTCCATATCCCCGATCATCAGACGAATATTGAAATCCAGAAGGGCATTCATTCCCACAAAAGTGGGTTGGGAATTTCCAATACTCATATTCAGCCGGGGTGGTGCAGATGCGTATTTCCACCAATTGGGAATACGACATAAAATGCCGGCATTTTCATAAATGGGAATCTCTTTCAGAAACGTAAAGGCTTCTGCAGAAGACCAGGAAAGGGGATGGAACAGTTCGCCGGTTTCAACCAGGTCAGAAACAAGCTTGCTTTGTGCGGCGGCGATATGAACCGTACTGAGAAGTTCCAGAAGCTTATGTTGATCATTTTCATATTCTTGCAGTGCAAACCGCAAGGGTAGATGTTTGGATTGACCCTCCTGATTTAAACGGGTGGAATAGGTGGCCAGAAAAGCAAAGGGCTCATCACCGCCTTTATTTTCCACCAGGTGAAAAAATACCCGCCCCACCAGATGAACATCCGGACTATAGGATTTAATGAAATCTTCAACGGTCCCGGAATAGGCCGTAATGGTTTTTTTAAACACCTGATTTAAACGAAACCAGACATTGCTTAACAAATCGCGGTTCAGGTATTCAGCACCTGTCATCATCGGTGTGTTGTCAAGAATCCGGTCAAACTCGGCGTCATCAATTTTAATATCGATCTTATGGCGAAAGAGCTCCAATTCAGGCGTCTGGCATAACTTGAGAGTAAAAAGCCCTGTAAATTTGCGCCAGAAGTCAAGAGACTTTGATACGGGCACCTTTTTATCGCAAAACCCTAAAAAAAGAAGCCAGGAATCCGTCTCTGTGTGAAAGCGATTAAATATTTCCTCTTGTAATAACCGGCTGCTTTTGCTAACGGGCTCATCCGTATCCACCCATTCAAGCAAAAGAACTCCGTTTGGAGTGATAAAAGCGCTAAGTTCTTGATTCATTATGTGTTTATAAGTCATAAATAAATAGAAATCAATTTAACATCCTGAATATATACCACTTTATGATGAGAAATACAATTTGAATTATAAGCCATATCAACAAAACTGCGCTCCTGAGGGTTTTTCTATAATTTTCCGGAAAATAACTTCTGGTTATAAAGGATTTGGGGTGACTTGCTGAAGGAGTGCAAAAGCTGTGCTTTTGCATTTTTTCTCGTTGCCTTGCTTTGCGTGGGAATCAGGGTATAAAAATTATTCTCTGGTTACATGAATTGAATGACGTTTGAGGGAACTTAATAATGGCACAATGCAACACTCGGGGAATTTGGAACAAGGGCGGGTTTGGAACCCGCCCCTACAGGTTTCCACTGTGGATATTCTATAACTCATCGAGAAATACCTTGATTTTTCGTAAGGCCCGGCACATAATCAACCCCTTGATTAAGGTGACATTGAGCCAAAGGGAGGTCATATGAAACAGTTAAAACATTACAAGATATTTAAACATCCATCAGGCGATATTGAAGCAGTAAAGCAGGGGTGGTCATGGCCCGCTTTTCTTTTCACTTTTATCTGGGCAATGGTCAAAAAAATTTGGGGGATCGGAATCGGAGTTCTTATTTTATTTCTCATTTTTTTGTCCATGTTAGGTACCGGAGCTGATCTTTTCGTTAATATTATTTCTTTTGTTGTAAGCATCATTTTCGGTGTCTACGGAAATTCCTGGAGGGAAAATAACCTCGATTCACGAGGTTATCAGATGAAAGATACGGTAACAGCAGCAACCCCGGAGGATGCCATCGCACAATTTATGAACCAGGAATCACTTCCACAGGAAGGATAACCCATAAAAATTTTTCGTTTTAAACGGGTACCGTGGATGGTTTTTTGCATCGGCTGTGCGGCTAACTGTAGGTGCGAATTCATTCGCACTGAGGCGTATGTATAAACGGATGCGCAAAAAATAAACCCCTTGGGTATGCGAAACTGCGCTGTGCGAATCAATTCGCACCTACAGGTTATTTCCACCGGATGTTGGGGTTACATGTAGGTGCGAATTCATTCGCACAAAGGCTTATGTATAGCCAGATGCGTAAAATAAACCCCGGGGGTATGCTAAACTCAGCTGTGGGAATAATTCAAATCAATTCCCGGCTTGCAGCCGGTATGCGAAAGTGCAACTTTCGCACTCCGTCTTTGCGGTTACAATCAAATCAATTCCTCTATGTAGTCCTTTGAATACGCCTGAGAAATCAGTTCCAGAGGATGCAGCACGGGGTATGGCAGGGTATGGGTGAATTGCAGGCGGCAGCTCAGGCAGTCTGTAATGATGGCATCGGGTGAGGCGGCCCTTATTTTTTCTATCAGGGGCTTTCCAAGGCTGAGTGATGCTTCGTGAATTTTTTTTTTATATCCCAGGCTTCCTCCCATGCCGCAGCAATCCATAGTACCGCCAATTCGCCGAACAGACAAACCGGGTATAAGATGCAGCAGCTTTTCATAAGGGGTTCCGATTTCCTGCTCCCGCTGATGACAAGGTGCAAAGTAAACCATATTCCCCTTTAGTTTTCCGAATTGGATATTGAACCGATTTTCACGATACAAACGATCCAGATATGGCCCCATGTCCATCACTTGATCGGACAAGGTTATGCGATCCAGGGGATCGAGATCGGAAAAATAACCATCATCTTTGAGTATGGCTTGATACATGGACTTTTTCAGCCGGATAAACTCTCCTGCCTTCCCTGCCTTAGGGTCAGGAAGCTTTATTTCATCAGCCCCGGCATCCACGCAACGCTGGTAAGTTTCGGAATAAATGGCTTTCTCCCTGAGCAACACTTTCATTAAAAATCCGCAGGTCGGACATGAACAGACCAGATCATAACCCCGTCGGGCGGTTT
>SKZT01000287.1 GCA_007127235.1 Desulfobacteraceae bacterium | reverse complement strand
TATGGGCTATGGGCTATGGGCTATGGGCTATGAATTAAAAATTCGAAATCCGCAACCCCAGTGAAACTGAAAAAATCGGAGGGTTCACAAGGCAATCTGAAGCCATTTTGTTTGCCGGTTCAAACTTTTTCCTCTCCGTGTCTGATTATTTCATCCACCAAATTTACACCCCTATCAAAAGTCTGGGGGTTAAAAGGCATCGGTTCGATTTTGTTGTTGATTTTTATTCGGATACCTTGCTTCAAGGTTGAAATCGGTGTGAAATCGGTGACCATTTCCAAAAGTTCCATCTGCCAGTCACCTTAAATCAAGCACTGCCCCTAAGGCCCGTTGATTATGGGATTATGGTTTTACCTGCAAATTCATTCGCAAAAAGGGGCCTATGTAACCATACTTGCAAAAAATAAACCCCATCTCTGTATCCATTTCTACATGTTCTAACCTGCTTAAATACATTAAAGCCCCTATTTGTCCGAAAATTATCCTATGTTAGTATATTAGAAATTCGCAACTTCAAAATATCGGTTTTTAAATTCATACAAGTTTCATGTTTAAGATTGTCTCGGTTGAGAGGGGTTATGATGAAAACAAGGCCAAGAATACTTATCGTTACTCCCGAAGTCACCTATCTTCCTGAGAAAATGGCGAGGTCAAGCCGCAATGTGGTTGCCAAAGCAGGTGGGCTTGCTGATGTTTCCGCCGCATTGATCACTGCCCTTTACAATCAGGGAGCTGATGTCCATGTGGCCATTCCGGATTACAGGACTCTTTTTAGTAAGGGAGAACCCACCTATTTCAAAAAGAAACAACAGACAATCCAATGGACAACATTCGACGACCGGGTGCATTTTGCCAAAGACCGGGTCTTTTTTTACCTTAACAATGTCTATTCGGATCATGGCGGAGAAAACAGCAGGATCTCCTTGGCTTTTCAGCGTGAAGTGATCAACAACCTAATCCCTCTGATCAAACCGGACCTGATTCATTGCAACGATTGGATGACCGGCCTTATTCCGGCTATGGCAAAAAAAGCGGGAATTCCGTCTTTATTTACCATACATAATGTTCATTCGGTAAAATCTACCATCGATTCAATAGAAGACCGCGGTATTGACGCCTCTTATTTCTGGGACAACCTTTACTATGACTACCCGCCTTCGGATTACCAGGAAGCCAGGAGCAAAAATATTCCGGTGGATTTGCTTGTCTCCGGCGTTTTTGCCGCAAATTTTGTTAATGTGGTAAGCCCCACATTTTTAAAAGAAATCGTGGATAACCGCCATGCTTTCGTCGATTACCACCTTCGAAGGGAATTGGCCAATAAATATCAAACCGGATGTGCGGTGGGCATCCTGAATGCCCCTGATGCAAATTTTGACCCTGAAAAAGACGGGAGTCTTTTTTTCACCTATGATTGCGAAAACGTGATAGAGGGTAAAAAGAAAAACAAGCTGGCACTTCAAAACGCCCTCGGCCTCATTCGGGACCCACAGGCCCCTTTATTTTTCTGGCCTTCAAGGCTTGATCCTTATCAGAAAGGATGCAAGCTTTTGTCGGACATTTTATACCAGGTGACTTGCAAATACTGGAAGGAAAACCTGCAAATGGTTTTTGTGGCAAACGGAGAATATCAGCCCGTTTTCAGAGAATTAGTCCGAAAGCACGATCTTGGCCGAAGAGTAGCCATTCACGATTTTTCCGAAAATCTTGAACATATTGGATATGCCGCATCCGACTTTATTCTGATGCCATCTTTTTTTGAGCCGTGTGGTTTGCCACAGATGGCCGCAACCAAATATGGTTCGCTTCCCATCGCCAGCGATACCGGGGGCATCCACGACACAATTTCTCATCTTGACCTGGAAAATAACACAGGAAACGGCTTTCTTTTCAGAATATTCGACTCAGCCGGACTTTTCTGGGCAATTGACCAGGCAATGGATTTTTACAAGCTCGCACCTGAAGTAAAATGTCATCACATCCGGCGGATTATGAAAGAGGGCAAAGAGCGGTTTAACCACGAAAATTGTGCCGCACAGTATATCGACCTTTACCAGAAAATACTGTGCCGGCCCGTGATAGACCCGGCCGAAAAACCTTTTTATGAAACACAATTTGAAAAAATGGCCTTCTGCTCTCCGTAAAATAATTGAATCAGCTCAATTTATTAACTATCTGTTCAAATACGACCAAAGGGAGAAAAAAACATGACAAAAGTGGCAATCAATGGTATGGGCCGAATTGGTAGGGCAACATTCAAAATAATACTTGAAACACCTCAACTGGAGCTCGTGGCCATCAATGACCTTGTTGACCCTGACAATCTGGCATATTTGCTCAGCTATGACTCGGTTTATGGAAGATATCCATACACGGTGGAAACCGGAGAAGGCGTTTTGATTGTAGATGGGACTTCGTATAAGTTTTTATCTGAAAAAGATCCTTCCAATTTACCCTGGAAATCCATGGGTGTGGATCTGGTATTTGAATGTACCGGTGTATTCAGAAAAGGATCAGAGTTAAAAAAGCATGTTCAAGCCGGTGCCAGGTGGGTAATTTTATCGGCTCCCGAAAAAGAAGGAGATGCACCCACAGTGGTTCACGGGGTGAACGAGGGGGAAAGCTCTGCATCCATAGTGTCGTGTGCCAGCTGCACCACCAATTGCATCGCACCGGTAGCCGAGGTGATGGACAGGCGAATCGGTGTTAAAAAGGCCATTATGACCACTATTCATGCATACACAACCAGCCAGAGTATTGTGGATGGCCCCAGAAACAAATGGCGCAGGGGAAGAGCGGCTGCAGTCAATTTTGTTCCCACCTCTACCGGTGCTGCCAAAGCCGCGGCTAAAGTCCTTCCCCAGTTCAAAGACAAGTTCGATGGTATTGCAGTGCGAGGCCCTGTTGCAGTAGGCTCTCTGGCAGACCTTGTATTTGTCACCAAAAAAAACGTCACTGTGGATGAAGTCAATCAAATATTTAAAGAGGAAGCCTCGGGATCACGTTATGACAATATCATGGGGGTAACCGAAGTTCCCTTGGTTTCTTCCGATATTATCAAGGATCCCCGGGGCTCCATAGTTGATTTGACCATGACCCAGGTAGTTGACGGAGATCTGGTCAAAATACTGGCCTGGTATGATAACGAATGGGGATACAGTGCACAGATGGTCCGGGAAGCGGTCCGGCTGACAAGATGAAACACTTGGCTTTTTTGTTTTTTCAAATAACCCACGGGAGAAAAATATGGACAAAAAGAGCGTCCGGGATGTTGATGTCAAAGAAAAAAAAGTTCTGGTGCGATGCGATTTTAACGTTCCGTTAAAAAATGGGGTGGTGGCTGACGATGGCAGGATTCAGGCTGCCTTGCCCACTATCCGGTACCTCATAGAACAGAAGGCCAAAGTGGCCCTGTGCTCGCATCTGGGGCGTCCCAAAGGGAAACCTCAGGCAGAATTTAGTCTCCAGCCGGTTGCCGGACGACTCAGCGATATTTTGCAGGCCCCGGTTGAAATACTGAATGACTGCATTGGCGATGAAGTGGAATCTGCTGTAGCCGATTTGCAGCCTGGTGAGGTACTCCTGCTGGAAAATACAAGGTTTCATGCAGGTGAAAAGGCCAATGACCCCGATTTTGCTGCCAAACTGGCCAGAGGGTTTGACCTCTTTGTAAATGACGCATTCGGAACGGCTCATCGGGCTCATGCTTCCACCGAAGGAGTAGCCCACCACTTGCCGGCTGCATCCGGCTTTCTCATGGCTCGTGAGATAGAAGCCCTGACCCGCCTCAAAGACAATCCGGCCGAACCGGTGGCCGCAATTTTCGGGGGTGTTAAAATTTCCGACAAGATCGGCATAATCGAGACGTTTCTGAACAAAAGCGAAATCTTGCTTATCGGTGGATCCATGGCCACCATGTTCTTGAAGGTCAAGGGTCTGGAAATCGGTGATTCGTTTATCGAAAACGAAGGGCTTGATACTGCGGAAGAAATCATGAAAAAAGCAGGAGACAAGCTGATATTACCAGAGGATGTGATCATTGCAACACAGATTCGCGAAAACGCAGAAAATAAGCAAGTCCCCGTAAACAAGGTCCTTCCCGGGTGGAAAATTGTGGATATCGGTCCGAAATCCATCGATCTGTTTATAAACAAATTAAAAGAAATGAAAACAATAATTTGGAACGGCCCCCTCGGAGTATTCGAAACAAAACCTTTTGACAAGGGAACCAAAGCCATTGCTCAGGGCCTGGCAGAACTGAACGCGGAAATCTATATCGGCGGCGGAGACTCAGGCGCTGCCGTCAATCAGGCGCAAGTGGCCCATAAAATGACCCACGTTTCCACCGGCGGCGGAGCTTTTCTTGAATTTCTGGAAGGCAAACCGCTGCCAGGTATAACTGCCTTGCAAGACAAATAATATACCTTATCAAAGGGAGTGAAACAATTTATGGACTTCGAACTGATCCGCAGTTTAAACAGACCCGCCGATACCAAAATGCTGCTTCTGGTGCTCGACGGCCTCGGTGGTCTTTCCATCGATGCACAGGACTTAACCGAACTGGAAAAAGCAGAAACGCCCAATCTGGACGAGCTGGCCCAAAAAAGTATCTGCGGGCTTCATCAGCCTATCGGTCCGGGAATTACCCCCGGAAGCGGGCCTTCCCATCTTGCCCTCTTCGGATATGATCCGGTTCGGTATCAGGTGGGTCGGGGAGTTCTTGCGGCCCTGGGGATTAATTTCGATCTTAAGCAAAGCGATGTTGCCGCCCGCGGAAATTTTTGCACAGTAGAAAAAAACGGCAAAGTCACAGACAGGCGCGCTGGCCGGATCCCCTCAGAAAAAAATCGGGAGCTTTGTGAAAAACTTCGAAAAATCGATATACCGGATGTGGAGATCTTCGTGGATACCGTAAAAGAATACCGATTTTTGCTTATCCTGCGGGGGGAAAATCTCTCCGGCAGTCTTACGGACACCGATCCTCAAAACACCGGCTTAAAACCGGTGCCTCCGAAGCCCCTCGGTTCTGAAGCCAGGCACACCGCCGAAATTGTGGAACAGTTCATTGATAAGGCCCGTGACGTGCTGGCGCAAGACCATCCGGCCAACATGGTTCTGATGCGCGGTTTTTCCCAAAAGCCTGACTGGCCGGTTTTCCCTGAAATTTTCGGCATCAAAGCCGCCGCCATCGCCGCTTATCCCATGTACCGCGGCGTATCCCGGCTGGTGGGCATGGATGTTCTCGAGACCGGTGAAAATCTTGAGGATGAAATGGAAACCCTTGAGAAAAACTGGAAAGATTATGATTTTTTTTATTTCCACATAAAAAAAATCGACAGCGCCGGAGAGGATGGCGATTATAACCGCAAAGTCGCCCTTATCGAAGAGGCTGACGCCGCTATTGCCCGAATTATGAAATTAAAACCCGACGTAGTGGTGGTTACCGGGGACCACTCGACACCGTCTTTGATGAAAAGCCATTCCTGGCATCCGGTTCCGGTATTGCTCTGGTCCAGGTACTGCCGCAGCGATTCGGTGAACCGTTTTGGCGAACGGGCCTGCATGGCCGGCGGTCTTGGACCCCGCCTCCCCACCATTGATCTCATACCGCTGATGATGGCCAATGCAGGGCGTATTGAAAAATTCGGAGCATGATCCCCTTCAAAAGGATTCAATAAGCTTGTAGGTGCGGATTCATCCGCACACTCAGGCGGATTCATCCGCCTCCACCAGGATATGCATTCCAGATGCAGCACATTGGTGTAATCCTAAAGGATGCTGTGTGCAGAAAGTCCCCCTTTGGAAAAGAGGGATTTAGGGGGATTTAAAAAAGCCGAAAACCCAAGTAAATCGGAATCAGACTGGGACCTGCTTGTTTTGCTTGATGGTCCTGTAAATGATGAAAGAGTTGATCGAGTCCGACACAGGCTTTATGAAGTAGAATGGGAATTTGATGAAGTTATCTCCTCCATTGTAAGAAATCGTGATCAATAGAATAGTAGCCTTTACCGAACTATGCCTTTTCACAAGAGGGTCCGGGAAGAAGGAATCAGGCTATGACAAAATGGAGCAAAGATTTACAATAAAAGTCATTCCGGGAAAGGCCAAGATCCTGGCACAAAGTGAGGCTACCATCCAAATACTCTCCATCTGAGATAAAAATACAAGATATTATTCATTGCGATCATAAATCTAAAATGAGATACTAAGCGGAATTATAAACCGCAAAAAACCATAAAGGACATAGATTATGCCTGATTCTGAATTAAAACTAAAACCGCATCAATTGTACCAAAAGTGCCAGTTCGAGGAGTTAGAATTCAACACCACCGATGAT
>SKZT01000184.1 GCA_007127235.1 Desulfobacteraceae bacterium | reverse complement strand
ATGACTTGGTTTTAGCCTCTTTGAGTTATTTGTGTTCAAAGTTCAAAGTTTGGGCGTGGATTGGGACCATTAATCGGAGTGCGAAAGCTGTGCTTTCGCGGAAAAATGCAAAAGCACAGCTTTTGCACTCCTTAGGATAATAGGATAAGCTCCAAATACCTGAAGGTTTTAAAATGGCACAAACAGTTTTTGTTAACCAGGAAAACAAGGCAGTTTTTACATGCCCTAGTTGCACCAAGGCGAGAACCAAAGATGTTTCAAAGGTGCTCCATGAGAATAAAAGCGCGACCATTAAAGTAAAATGCCCCTGCGGACATATTTTTCCCGTGGTTCTTGAGCGCCGAAAGTATTATCGCAAAGCCACAAAGTTACCCGGCATTTTTATCCCGGAAAAAAAATTGAAAGAGTTCCCCATGACTGTAACCAATCTTTCACGTTCCGGACTGGAATTTAAAAGCTACGAAAACAACAATCTAAAAGTTGGCGATCGGCTTAAAGCAGAATTCAGGCTGGATGATAAATCCAGATCATTGATGAGCAAAGAGGTTATCGTTAAAAAAATAGAAGGCACCACCGTGGGCGCCGAATTTTGTGTAATGGATGAGTATGATAAAGTTTTGGGTTTTTATCTTTTCAATTAAATGGTAACCAATGAGCAAGCCTGTTTATCTTGATTATAATGCCACCACTCCAATAGACCCGGAGGTGGTGGCGGCCATGAAGCCGTTTTTGGAAGAAGAATTCGGCAATCCGTCCAGCACCCACTGGTTTGGTATTTTACCCAAAAGAGCTGTTGAAAATGCCCGGAAGCAGGTAGCGGAAATTTTAAATTGTGCTGTCGATGAAATCATTTTTACCAGCGGTGGAACAGAATCCAACAATCATGCTATCATCGGAACGGCTCAAGCTCTGAAACACAAGGGTAACCACATTATCACCACCCAGGTTGAGCACCCTGCTGTTTTGGAAGTATGCCGTTATTTGGAATCTTTCGGCTTTAATATAACATGTGTGGGGGTTGATGTGTATGGTATGGTGGATGTTTCCCATATAAAAGATGCAATTACTTCGGAAACGATACTAATCAGTGTCATGCATGCCAACAATGAAATCGGTACCATTGAGCCCATTGAAGAAATTGCGTGTGTGGCCAAAGAAAAACAGGTTCTTTTTCACACGGATGCCGCCCAATCTGCGGGTAAAATTTCTACTGATGTCAACTCATTGGGAGTGGATATGCTATCGATTGCCGGACACAAGCTTTACGCACCCAAGGGTGTTGGCGCTTTGTATGTCCGCAAAGGTGTTAATCCGGATATTTTTATGCACGGAGCAGGTCAGGAAATGGGCAGAAGGGCGGGAACTGAAAATGTTCCCGGCATTGCCGCTTTGGGCAAAGCCTGTGAAATCGCCCGGCGAGATATGATTGTGAATTCGGTTCAGATGAAAAAAACACGGGATACCCTTTTTCAAAATCTGCAAAAAAAATGGTCTGAACTGCGACGAAACGGTCATCCTGAAAAGGTTTTGCCAAACACCCTCAGCATTTCCTTTAAAGGGCTGGAAGCCAATCGAATTCTGGAAGAAATCGGACTTCAGGTAGCGGCTTCAGCAGGAGCAGCCTGCCATTCAGACCTCGTAGAAATTTCACATGTGCTTTTGGCCACAGATTTGCCGGAAACTTGGTCAAAAGGAACCATCAGATTTAGTACCGGAAAAAACACCTCGGATGCGGATATCGAGTCAGCAGTTACAATTACACTGGAAGCCCTGAAGACCCTGACAAGAGATTAGTCTAATTATTCAAAGGTCTGCAAATGTCAAAATCTGTTTTTGTCAACTCGGAAAATAAAGTGGTTTTCACATGTCCCCAATGTACAAAGTCCAAAACAGCGGATGTTTCAAAATTTCTGGATCAGAAAAGCGATTCACAAATAAAAGTCAGATGCCGTTGCGGCCACGTTTTCCAGGTAACCCTGGAGCGTCGCAAGTTTTACCGCAAAAAAACCATGCTCCATGGTTTTTATACGTTAGAAAACGCTTCGAAACAGTTTCCCATAACCGTGGTAAACCTTTCGCGCCGGGGCCTTGAATTTAAAACCAGCCAAAGCCATTTGCGCAAAGTCGGTGAAAAGCTTTTGGTAGAATTCAGGCTCGACGATCAAAAAAAATCTTTGATCAACAAAGAAGTGGTGATTAGAAGAATAGATAAAAATAATATCGGCGCTGAATTTTGTTTTCAAGATGAGTATGATAAAATTTTGGGATTTTATTTTTTCTGATAGGAAAATTGACGTGGTATAAAAACCTACCGGTAGGCAAGCTCAAAGGCATTTTTAACAATTTCTATATTGTCATCTTTATTCTCACCCGAGCCAATGGCCACCACATCAAACCTTGCTCTGACATTGAGTTGCCTGGTCGATTTCAAATAGTAAAGAGCGGCCATGGAAATTTTTCGCATCTTGCTTTTGGTGACAGCAGCTTTGGGATGATAAGCACCTGATTTTCGAGCCTTCACCTCGATAAACACGATAGTATCGGCATCCTTTGCGATAATATCGATTTCACCCATTTTCGTGCGATAATTTCTCTTGATTATTTTATAACCATGCTTTTTTAAATGCCTTACCGCCAACGCTTCACTGTTGGCACCGTATTCTTGTTCCCGCGTGAGCATAATTTATAAATACTGCTTAACTCCGTTAAAGGTTTTTCGATGAATGGGGCAGCAGCCAAAACGTATAATGGCCTCCCGGTGTGCTTTGGTACCGTAGCCTTTGTGACGGTTAAAGCCATATTCCGGGTATTCATCATGATATTTTTCCATTATTCGATCCCGGGTCACCTTGGCAATTATAGATGCCGCCCCAACGGAAATGCTCAGGTTATCTCCGTTGACAACCGGCTGCTGAGCACAGTTTATCCCAATGGGGAATTTGCCGTCGATAAGAAGAAAATCCGGCGCCGGTTTCAGGTTTTTAACAGCAATCGCCATGGAAAGTAACGCGGCTTTGAGTATATTGATTCGATCGATTTCCAATCCATCGACAATGCCGATTCCTATAGCCTGAGCAGAGTCATAAATTTTTTCATACAACATATGACGCTTTGATGAAGTCAGTTTTTTGGAATCTCCGATCCCCGGAATGTGCAAACCGTATGAAAGAATCACCGCGGCAGAAACCACCGGGCCGGCCAATGGCCCCCGTCCGGCTTCATCAACCCCGGCTATAAGACAAAAGCCTTGCTGGTTTACCTTTTTTTCAAAACCCCAGGGATCCGGTTGCATAGGCGTTAACCTAAGAGATGTTTATTTTGGATGTTTGGAAAGTTGGATCGGTTAACAGTAAAGTAAAAAGGTGATCGCAAAGGTTCCCCCCCCTTTTAAAAGCTGGTCTTTACCCACACATGACACAGGGTACTTATGATGTTGTGATTTATCAAATTGTTTCTATAACCACGGTGCCAATTTTTTTCTTTTTATGGACCTCTGTTATTTTTTATGTCGCGCCCTTTCAGGGCTTAATATTTTAGGGGCCTCTACCCAGGGCGCTGCCCTGGGCTGAATTATGTATCGACCTTTCAGGCCTCCTTTACCCTGCAACCTGCGAATCCTGCCCTCAAAGGGCTATACATACATAGCCCAGGGCAGCGCCCTGGGTTGACCACCCACCCAAAAAAGCCCTGAAAGGGCGTGACATTTTTTCAATCCCAAAGATACCGTTTACCATTTTGTTATTTTATTTAATGGTTGAGGACTCTCGGGTTTAATACCCGAGAGTCCTCATATCGATGGTTATGGAATTTTTCTTGTTACCATTCCCTGCGTGAGAACGTGGGTACGAGGCGACTTCTTGATAACCCACTGTGTCAAGTGTGGGTAAAGACCAGTTTACTAAAGGGGGACTTGCTGCAACATCCCTCAGGTTAGCTCCTATGCCCTCAAACCATCCCAGAGGGAGGGGAGTTTTCGTTCAGGTATTAACTAAAAACGTTTCTCTTTAATCCTTGCCGCCTTACCCCTGAGCTTTCGCAAGTAGTAAATTTTTGCCCGACGTACCCGACCTTTGGTCACTACCTCGATATGATCAATGAAAGGTGAATTTGAAGGAAAAATTCTTTCCACACCCACTCCATAGGAAATTTTTCTTACCGTGAAAGTAGATTGGGCGCCATTGTTTCTCTTGCTGATTACAACCCCTTGAAAAATCTGTATACGCTCTTTCTCACCCTCTCTGATTTTTACATGAACTTTTACCGTATCTCCAATTGAATAGCTCGGAAGATCCATCCGAATCATTTCTTTTTCTAAATTTTTAATTATTTCCATGGCTAATCTCCATATGGGTCCATTCCACCCATGAACAGTGTAAAGTGTTTTTAACAGTTTATTGCCAGTCACATTATTCATTTCTTGCCAAAAGCCGGTCTAAAATTACAGCCGAAGCAGACCGTACAGATAGATGGTTATATTCTTTTGTTCCGGAAATGGGTTTTAAGAAATAATCAGCCCTGGAGATAACCTCCCCGGAGAGCCCCCAGGCCGTGCCAAACATGAGAAGGTAAGGGCTACCTGTTGAAATCAGATACCTCAGTTGCCCATATCCGATACTGCCCTCAATTTGTTTTGCACTGGTAACAACCGTCCTTACTTCTTTTTTGCCACTTCTTTGCCGGATATTCTCCATAGCCGACTCTATGGAGTCCATGATCCGGATTAACTCTACGGCCTCTTTTCTATGAGGGTTGTATTTTCCTCCGAATCCCTCAATCCAGTGGCCAATAATTTTTTGTGCCAGTATTTGCTGATCCTGCAGGGGGGTGACCACGTAAAATGTCTTGACCCCATAAGTTCTGGCAGCACGTGCTATGTCATGAAGATCAAGGTTGGTTACCGCTGATGCAATGGTTTCCCCGTACTTGTTGAGTACAGGGTAATGGATAAGCGCCACCGATAAATCTATTTTATCATTTTTAATATACTGATTGGGTTCCGCCGGTCATTACTCCTTCCTTTTTTGGGCAGCTATTGGTCATTTCTCCCGTTATTCTGCGCCTGCCGTTGATACTCAAGAATCGATTGGATATCTTTTTGAAAGTCCTGGAGAATATCCAGTTCCTCATGGGTTAATAAACGGCGGAAAAGCAGATCTTTTCTTTTTAGTAAGGTTCTGATCATTGAAGACAGCAGGCGCCAGTGTTTAACTCGCTGATGATCCCCCGAAAGCAGGATTTCGGGGACAGCCTCCCCGTTAAATTCATAGGGCCTGGTATAGTGGGCATGCTCCAGAAGACGTTTTGAAAAAGAATCATCTTCACATGAATCAGCACAGCCTAAAACACCCGGGATAAAACGGCTGACAGCATCGATAACCACCATGGCGGCAATTTCACCCCCTGTCAGGATATAGTCTCCGATAGAAATTTCATCATCAATAAACCCATCACCTATGCGCTCGTCTATGCCCTCGTACCGGCCGCAGAGGAGAATGAGCCCCTTTTTTTGGGCAAGTTCGCCGGCTATCGTGTGGGAAAAGGGCCTGCCCTGGGGTGTGAGATGTATTTTTAAAGCATCCGGTGCTTCCATGGAAGCCGCCTGCAACGCTCTGGCAATAGGTTCGGGCTTCATTACCATCCCGGGCCCTCCACCGTAGGGTCTGTCATCAGTAACCCGATGCCTGCCTTCTGCAAAATCCCTGATCTGGATCGTTTTCAACGATATTTTTTGAAGTTCGACTGCCCGCCGGATTATCCCATGGTTTCCAAATGACTCCAAGAGCTCCGGAAACAGGGTTAACACCACAAATTGCATCATAATCCTTCGGGGAGTTGAATGTGCATAGTCCTTTCCGACAGGTTGATTTTTTTCACCACGGATTCCAGAGCCGGAACCAGTTTTTCTGTTCCGTGGTCCTTTACCACAAAAACATCATTGCTACCGGTACTAAAGATATATTCCAATTTACCCAAATACATGTTTTCCAAGGTATAAACCGAAAGGCCTATCAGGTCAGCCCAATAATAGCTTCCTTCATCGGGTTCCGGCATTTGGTCCCGTTGGATAAACAGCTCGGCATTTATAAGATGCTGAGTCTGTCCCTCAGAAAGAACATCTTTAAAAAAAATAAGAAACCCCTTTTTATGGGGTTTAATCCATTCGATGGTAAACCGGCAAAATCCGCCGCTTAAATTTCGGGCCCAGATTTGGGCATCGGGTTGGAAAAAACTCATGGACTCAGTATAGGCATGAAGCTTTAATATTCCTTTGAAACCATGACGCCCGACAATTTTTCCAATACAAACGAACCGATCTTTTGAAAAAGTGTTTATTTCCAGGTCACTCAATTATTTCCAGAACCGTCCGTTTTTTAACCTTGGCCGATGCCGCACTCAATATGGTTCGCATTGCCCGTGCAGTTCGTCCCTGTTTGCCGATAATTTTCCCCAAATCCTCCTTTGCGACCTTCAATTCCAGTACCGATGTTTGATTTCCTGAAATTTCCTCTACGGATACCTCTTCCGGCTTGTCCACAAGTGCCTGAGCGATGTACTTGATCAAATCTTTCATAGTATGTAAGTCTCCTTTGCTGGCCGTTGAGAAATGGGTGTACAAGGCTTATAAGGCTTATACGGTAGCCCCCTCGGGTGCCTTTTGCCTTTTGATGATATTTTTTACCGTATCCGTCGGTTTCGCTCCCTTTTCCAACCAGTAGTCTATGCGATCTTGTTTGAGGGATACATCCGCCGGCTCTTTCAATGGATTATAGGTACCGACAATCTCAATAAAGCGGCCATCCCGGCGACACTCCCGATCTGCTACAACAATTCGGTAAAAAGGTCTCTTTTTGGCACCGTGTCTGGCCAATCTGATTCTTGCTGCCATACGTTTGTTTTCTCCTTGAATTTTCAAACTGTTTTAGAATGGCAAATTCATGCGGCCAAGGCCGCGCATGCCGTCTTTATTAAATTTTTTCATCATTTTGAGCACTTGAGCATAGTTCTTTAATAACTTATTGACATCCTGAACCGTTGTGCCACTTCCTTTGGCGATCCTTTTGCGTCTTCCGCCATTGATAATGTTATATTGGCTGCGCTCCTGCATAGTCATGGAGTTGATAATGGCTTCTATTTTTACCAGTTCCCTGTCGTCAATCTGAGCATTTTTCAATTGTTTGATTTTGTTAATTCCCGGAATCATGCCGATAAGTTCCGACAAAGACCCCATTTTTCGAATTTGAGCCATTTGGTCCCGGAAATCGTCCAGAGTAAACTGGCTTTTTCTCAGCTTATTTTGCAGTTCAATGGCTTTTTTTTCATCCACCATTGATTGCGCTTTTTCAATGATGGTTAAAGCATCTCCCATTCCCAGAATTCGTGAAGCCATCCGGTCCGGATGAAAAGTTTCCAGCTGGTTTGATCTTTCTCCCGTACCGATAAGTTTGATAGGCTTACCTGTTATGGCCCTGATGGATAAGGCGGCCCCGCCTCTTGCATCACCATCCATTTTGGTCAAGACCACACCCCCGATATCCAGAAGGGTGTCAAAGGATTTGGCAATATTGACAGCATCCTGGCCGGTCATGGCATCGGCGACCAGTAAAATATCCGAAGGATTCACCGCTTCTTTGATTCGAACAAGCTCGTTCATTAATTCGTCATCCACATGAAGACGACCCGCAGTATCCATTAAAATCGTGTCGCATCCCAGTTTTTGGGCTTCAACCCGGGCCTGGAGACATATCTGTACCGGGTCCATTTCTGCCGTGGAGTCAAAAACGGGAACAGATAGCTGCTCACCCAATTTTTTGAGCTGATCAATCGCGGCAGGCCGATACACATCCGCCGAAACCATGTAGGGTTTTTTTCCGTCTTTTCTCAAAAAGACAGCGATCTTGCCCGCGGTGGTGGTTTTACCCGAGCCCTGAAGTCCCACCAGCATGATCGAAACCGGTTTGGCCCCCTCCAGGTTAAGCGCCTCATGCCTGGAACCCATCAATTGGGAAAGCTCTTCATTGACGATTTTTACAACCTGCTGGCCCGGTGTTAAGCTGGCCATGACCTCCTGGCCCAAAGAACGTTCTTTGATCTCCGAAACAAAATCTTTCACCACCTTGTAGTGAACATCTGCTTCCAAAAGTGCCAGACGCACCTCTTTGAGGCCCTCCTGAATATTGTTTTCAGATAGTTTACCGTGTCCTTTAAGTTTTTTAAAGGTGGCTTCAAGTCTTTCAGACAAATTATCAAACATGCTTTAACTCCGAATCCATATTGAACTAAAACCTTGAAAATATATTGGAATAAATGGTATGTCAAGAAAATTATTATCCCTGAAAAATGGAGATAATACAATAAATACATATACTATTGGCAGAGCAATGTCACGTTTAAAAGATATTAAAGAGTTATCAGAACAAGAACTGGTTCAGTGGTTAGCAGAGCATAACATACAACCCTACCGGGCAAAACAGATACAAATGTGGGTTTATATGCACCAGGTGGATCATTTTTCTGAAATGACCAACCTTTCCAAAGAATTGCGGAACCTTCTGGCTGCCCATTTTACAATCGATCGCTTGAAAGTCAACGCAGTGGAACATTCCAAAGATGATTCCCGTAAGTATCTTTTCGAACTGAAAGATTCAAATTGTATTGAAACCGTCATCATTCCGGAGAAAAACCATTTCACAGTATGTATTTCCAGTCAGGTGGGTTGCGCTCAGGGATGTCGTTTCTGCTCCACGGCCCGAAACGGTTTAGTGAGAAATCTCACCCGGGGCGAAATCATCGCTCAGGTAAGAGATCTGGTCAGGCAAGTCGAATATGAGGCCATAGACCATCGACGGCTGACCAACGTTGTTTTTATGGGAATGGGCGAGCCCCTGGCCAATTATAAAAATCTGTTGGGTGCCTTGGAAATACTGACCGGGAATGAAACCGGACTGAGAATTTCATCCCGGCGGATTACCGTGTCAACAGCAGGGGTTGTGCCCAAATTGGGTGTTTTGGGTTATGATTCGCCGGTAAAACCTGCCATTTCTTTGAATGCTGCAGATAATGCCACCAGGGGCTTTTTAATGCCCATCAACCGAAAGTACCCCATCGAAACACTGCTCGAAGCCTGCCGGAAATATCCATTGAAACCGGGGGGGATGATAACTTTCGAATATGTTCTCATTAAAGGAATCAACGATTCCCGGAAAGATGCCAAACGGCTTTCAAAGCTGCTGCGGCCGGTTCGCGCCAAAATAAATCTTATTGCTTTCAATGAATTTGAAGGCTGTGAGTTCAAGCGTCCCGATGATTCGGTGATTATGGATTTTCAAAAAATTCTACTAGACGAAAACTACACCGTGATGATTCGCCAAAGCAAGGGAGCCGATATTTCCGCTGCCTGCGGTCAGCTCAGGACAAGGTGTGTCTCAGACAAGAAGATGTTTCACTTCTGATGGTTTTACCGGAAGAACCCGCAGAATATCGGATCCTTTTTTACTGGTAGCTCTGACCTCGACGGTAAGTTTATCGGGCATTTTGCTGTAACCGGCACAAATGGCTGCTGCAAGATAAAGTTCTCCGGGGTTTGCCCCGCCGGAAACCAGAACGGCGGGGCTGGGATGATTGGCCACCGTCATGATGGTCTCCGATTCAGGGTCATGATATTTATAAATATTTTTGTTGTCCTGCTGGGTGCGCCCTACAATGATCTTGACCCTGCTAAGGGTCCGAAAATGCCGTCCATACCTTAAAAGCGTGAGTTCATTTGCAGAAACGTTCTTTTTATGATCCAAAAGATCTTTCAAGCGCCTGCAATAATCTTTATCCGTCAAAAGGCACCCCCCCGCGGGTGCAGGATATTGTGTGATTCCAAATTCCGCCGCCAATCCTATTTGGCGCTTGCGGCCTCTTCCAGCAATATCCATGAGCTTTTGCCGGTCTACCCATCCTTTTTGTTCAGGTATGGTCTCATCGAGCTTCTGCGCACTCAACGGACGCAATATATACCCTTTCATTCCCGAGTGCTTTTCAACATATTTCAATGCGTTTCTTGTCTGGGACATGGGACGCTGGCCCAGCACCTCGCCGCTGAATAAAAAATGACAGCCTCTTTTGAACATGATCTCTCCTGCCATCTTGAACATGAGAGCATGGCAGTCCATGCATGGATTCATGTTTTTACCATAACCGCAATTGGGGTCTCGAAGCATTTCCAGGTATGTTTCGGTAATATCTTTGACTGTCAGGGAAATTCCGGTAATCTGGGCAGCCTTTTTGGCTTTGTCCGAGAAAAAAAAAGGGGTTTCAAAACAAATCCATTCCACATGGATACCCTGTTTTTGAAGCACCAGAGCGGCAAGGATACTGTCCAACCCCCCGCTGCAAAGTCCCAGCGCTTTAATCTTATCTTGATTTGCATTCATTGATGTTATATATTCCGTCTATTTTGAACATCGAGTAATATTTAGGATCAGATTATGGAATTAACCGAACAGGCCGCTGAAATCATTGGAATACTAAATAATACCTATCCTGATGTCAAGACTCAGCTTAACCATTCAAGTCCTTTCCAGCTTCTGGTGGCAACCATCTTATCCGCCCAATGCACGGACAAACAGGTCAACAAGGTTACCGAAGAGCTTTTCAGAGAATTGAAAACACCTGAAGACTTTGTGAAAACAGATCAGTTGCTTTTGGAAAAACTGATCCGTCCAACCGGCTATTACAAAAACAAGGCCAAAAATCTCAAAAATTGCGCCAATGCTCTGGTACAAAAATATGACGGTGTTGTTCCGGATAATCTGGAAGCTCTCATAAGCCTTCCGGGGGTTGGTCGGAAAACCGCAAACGTTGTGTTGGGGAGTGCTTTTGGTATTCCCGGCATTGTGGTTGACACCCATGTGTCAAGAATATCCCAAAGACTCGGGCTGAGCCGAAACAAGCACCCGGTTAAAATTGAATTCGACCTGATGAAAATTATTCCCCGGCATCAGTGGGATAGCTTTTCTCTCCAGCTTATTTATTTCGGGCGGCAATATTGTCAGGCCAGAAAACCCCTTTGTAAGGACTGTCCCCTTTATCATCTTTGCAGCTATCCGGAAAAGACCGCATGATGGTGTGAATGAATAAAAGCCTTGATAAAAAAGGGCTGCTGGGTGCTCATCTTTCCATAGCCAAAGGTTTTGATAAAGCACTTTATGAAGCCCAAAACCTTGGATGCACCACCCTTCAGATTTTTACAAAAAATGCCAACTCTTGGAGAGAAAAGGATATTTCCCCCAAGAAAATCAAAGAATTTGCGAAAGCAAAGCAGCAGACCGGCATTCAGATCGTCGCTTCACACACTGCTTACCTGATCAATCTGGCTTCAAAAGACCGGGGTATTCGAACCAAATCAATCCATGCCCTGAAAAACGAATTGCTCCGCTCGGCAAAACTTGAGCTTTCCTTCGTGGTGCTTCATCCGGGATCACACAACGGTGCCGGGGAAAAAGAGGGAATCCGCCTGTTGGCAGAAAGTATCAATGTCATATTTGATCAGGTTTCTGAAAATATCCCGTTGCTTCTTTTGGAAACGACCGCCGGACAGGGAACAAGCCTTGGCCAACAATTTCAACAGCTGGCGGCAATCATGGAAAAAGTAACGCCGCAGAAAAACGTGGGTATCTGCATGGACACATCCCATATATTTGCTGCCGGTTACGATATCCGCACGCAAAAATCTTATAATCACACCATGGATGCCTTTGAATCGGCAGTGGGTTTTCGCCATCTGCATCTTTTTCATCTCAATGATTCAAAAAAAGAGCTGGGCTCCCGCATAGACCGGCATGAGCATATTGGAAAAGGCTTTATCGGTTCAGACGCTTTTAAATACATAATGAACGATCCACGGTTTTTTCATATCCCCAAAATCATTGAAACACCGAAAGAAGACAATATGGATCAGATAAATCTGGAACTGTTGAAAAAATTGGTGGATTAGGAAAGATGAGCACAGACCTTCAGAAGTCCGTCAATGTCGTGAATATCGGTATCAAACAAGGGAATTTGGACAACAGGAATGCCTGCTCCCGCCTTATTTTTCATTTCTTCAATGGCTGTCGCATCGCTGTTGCCAAGGTTTCTGAACTTTTTAAGATTAAACAATAGTTTTTCCGATAACGTTTTATCAATATCCGTTAAATTGGAAAAATCCGGATTATTCAGGATGTTTTCGGGATACTGCGGATGCACCCGGTTGATGATAAACCCGCCGAAAGCGATATGGTTTTTACGGATTTGATCATACAAATAAAGGGCTTCTTTCATGGGTCTTGCCATGGGGTTTCCCACGGCAAAAAACAGGGTGTCGGAGCTTGATAAGAGTTTTTGAACTCCTTTGGCCCGTTTTCGAAATCCTTCAAACATGACATCGTCCCACAAGTTGAAAAACTCGGCCACATCTTCTAAAACCCGGTTTCCCATCAATTGGCTCATTGACTTAAGCATGGGCGATGCCAAAATGGTGAAAAGCCGAAAACCGAACCGCCCTGCATACAAATACGGCCTGAAAAACTTCAGGAAAAACTGATGCCCCAACAGGTCAAGGAGGCGTTGAGGTGTATCCAGAAAATCCAGGGCCCGCCGCGTTGGCGGTGTATCCAGCACAATCAGTTCATACTCGTGATCATGATATATTTCGTAAAGTTTCTCCATGGCCATATATTCCCTGGAGCCCGCCAGAGTGCTTGACAAGTGCTCATAATAACGATTGCCTAATATTTTTTTTTGTGAATTTTCCGAGGCATGCCGGGAAATCAGCTTGTCAAATGTCCGCTTTGTATCCAGCATCATTGCATAAAGCTCACCGGAGGGGTTAAGGCCGTTTTTTAAAAATTTCTCAGGAGGGACCCGGCGAATCTCATGATCAAAACTGTCCAGTCCCAGCGAATCGGCCAGTCGTTTGGCCGGATCAATGGTTAGTACCAGTGTTTTCCGGCCCTTCAATGCCCCTATAATTCCAAGGGAAGCCGCAATGGTGGTTTTTCCAACCCCTCCGCTCCCACAACATGCGATAATGCGTGGGCCATTGTTTTCAAAAATTTTTTCCAGCATGCTGCAAAATCTCTTATTTGAGTTTTAAAAGTCCTGTCCTGATCTGCTCGGCAATATCTGCAATCTGTTCCCAGGCAAGATTGTTGGTATCATAAAAAGGCAACTGAAAAACCGGATGCTCGCTTTCTTCTGTAAGACGTCTGATATGAACCTGCTGGAGCTTGCGGCGGGCAATATGTCTTCGGGCGGCCTCGATTAACGGATTGTTTTTCTGGTTTTCCAAATGATCAAGCTTTTCTATGGCCTTGACTTCATCGGTATTGAAAGTTTTTGGATAGACCATGTTTACTATGGTTGAAGCCATCCGAATATTTAAATCATTTTCAGCGGTACGCTCAAATTCCAACGCCTCGTTTATGGGAAGTTCTTCGGGCAGGGTGACCGAAAGCAGGCATGTTCGGGAAGAATCCTGGAGCATATCCTGAACCCAGCCGGTTTGTGTGGCTATGGGCCCGGTTTGAAACATGGATTTCAAAGTCGACGGCACCCGCAATAAACTCAGCCCATGGCCTGTGGCCGGTGAGTCTACGATAATGTGATCGTATAAAAAAGCGTCCGTTTCCGGGTCCCTTTTTTGCTCGAAACGCCAAATTTCAGATAGGCTCATAACTTCTTTTAGGCCCGGTGCCGCCACGGCAAAATGTTCAAATACCCGGCTGTGAATAATTTGATAGGCAACAAACCCGACGGTGACATATCTTTTGATGTATTCATCCAATACCATCTTTGAATTAATTCGGACACCCCATATGTTCGGCCCTAAAACAGAAGGCTTTTCCCTTAAGGGGGTTTGGCCAAACAGCATGCCAAGAGCATCGTTTTCCTGGGTTTCCACCACGAGCACTTTTTTATCATTTTTTGCCGCTGCAAGGCCCAGTGCCGCAACCACGGTGGTTTTTCCTGTCCCACCCTTGCCTACCACAAATATGACGCGCCTGTTAAATAAATGGTTTACAATCATGAACCTGTCACATCTTTTGAGGAGACATTGCCCGTGGAGTTATCTTTCGGATGGTGTTTTCGAAGTATGGATTCCACCTGAGCCATAAGTGCCTCCACCCGCTGGGTTAATCCCGAAATTTCTTCTCTGGTGGGAAGACCGGTTTTTTGAATTACCTTTTTTATCTTTTCATCCATTGAAGTTTCAATGGCTTCTCCACATTTTTCAAACCTTTCTTTCATGTCCATCAATTTGTCATAAACAGGACCCTGCCGGCCCTCTTTTCCCTTAGCCTCAACATCCCGACCTTTTTTAATTAAATCCTCAAAAAAACGACTTCCTTTTTCCCCGACAAAAGACAGGGCCCCCACACCCGCTAAAAAACATTTATGGGCGGATTCTTTAACAAGTTTTTGAATATCTTTTTGATCTTCCATTTTTTTCCCTCCCCTGATTCCCATAGGCGCTAACCTAAGGGGATGTTGCAGCAAGTCCCCCCCTTTGGCAAAGGGGAATTTAGGGGGATTTAAAAACGCCTCAAATCCCCCTGTCCCCCCTTTTTAAAAGGGGGGAACGTTTGCGATCACCTTTTTACTTTACCCTGTTTCTTTCGGTGGTACAACCCCTCCAATTTGTTCCGTTTCAGCTACAGGTTTCGTACCTTTTCTTTCCTGAAGCCTTTCAATATGCTCGACCTTTTCCATAAGCAAATCGATGCGCTCATCGAGTTTTTGTATCTGGTGTCTTGTTGCCAGATTCATTTTTCCTAAAACCTCGGTAATGGATTTGTCAATGCTTTTTCCGATCCATTTTTTTGCATAATCGGAATAATCCTTAACCCTCTCACCCCCTTTTCTGAGCAGCTCGATTAAGACTCCCGAAGAAATCTCGGGCGCTATTTCTGTTTTTTTTCTGGCAAGAATCTGAGACACCACAACAGCTGTTATATCACGGCCGGTATGGTTTTCAATAACAGTAACCTCTTCACCATCTTTTATCAACCTGGCTACGGTGTCCATGGCGACATATTTTTTGTCTGTGGTATCATAAAGTTTTCTGTTGGCATATTTTTTAACAATTCTCATTTAATTCTCCTTTGCCTGTTTTTTCTCAAATGCGGTGTCTATATTTTCCGAATAGCGCCTTGAATTCGGATTTCACCCCCCAATCATGAAAATCAGATACTGGATATGGTTCGGACGCTGTCCATAACGTCCATTTTGTCCATAAAGTCCACATTGTCCATCCATATTTTCACGGTAAATTTACCTTGAACATATAAATGACGCATTGCGTTATTTATGTCAAGATTTTATTCCTGGCCGTGATCGGGGTGGTAAGTGCGCATAAGGCTAAAAGAATCGTTGATTTTATTGTTATATCTGATATTCTTAATAGATGTAACTCATGGAGCCCTGAATCCATGATGCCCATAACCTGCTGTATTATCCATAAAAACCAACATCAAAATACCCTTGTAGATTAATTCTAATGAAAGCAATCGAAGAAATCACCCTGTTGTATGAGATCAGCGAAACCTTGAATGAACATTTGGACCTGAAAAAGGCGCTTTATAATGTATTGGATCTTTTATCCAATTCAATGAATATGTCCCGTGGTACAGTCACGATTTTAAATCCTATACGAAACGAGATCAATATAGAGGTGGCCCACGGACTATCCAAAAATGCCATAGAGCGGGTAAAATATAAGCTTGGGGAGGGTATTACCGGCCGGGTTATCCAGACCGGAAAGGCGGTGTCTATTCCGAAAATCAGTGAAGAGCCCCTTTTTTTGAACCGGACAGCCACTCGTAAAATCAAGCTGGACCAGGAACTTTCTTTTATTTGTGTTCCTGTAAAAAAGGACAATCAGGTCATCGGGGCTCTCAGCGTGGACAGACCTTATGATGAAGATTTTTCTCTTCAGAAAGGTGAGAAGCTTTTGTCGGTTGTTGCCACCATGATTGCACGTCATGCAATCAACCTTGAAAATATTCGTTTGGAAAAAGAACACCTCAAAAAAGAAAATTCCCGATTGAGAAATGAGCTGGAAAAAAAATATCGTTTTACCAATATCGTGGGTAACAGCAACAAAATGCGAGAGGTTTTCCAAATGATTTCACAGGTATCCCGAAGTAATGCCACGGTGCTTGTCCGAGGAGAAAGCGGAACCGGAAAAGAGCTTGTAGCCAATTCGATTCATTACAACAGCCACCGGAACCAAAATCCTTTTGTAAAAGTCAACTGTGCGGCGCTTCCCACCAACCTGATTGAAAGTGAGCTTTTCGGACATGAAAAAGGGTCATTTACCGGTGCGATCAATAAAAAACTTGGAAAATTTGAAATCGCAGACAAAGGGACCCTCTTTCTGGATGAAATCGGCTCCATCAGCCTCGATGTTCAGGTGAGACTGCTCCGGGTGCTTCAGGAAAAAGAGTTTGAACGGGTTGGAGGTCACAAAACCCTCAAAACTGATGTGCGAATTATCGCCGCTACCAACAAAAATCTTGAAGAAGCTGTGGAAGAAGAATCTTTTCGGGGAGATCTTTACTACCGTCTGAATGTCTTTCCCATATATCTTCCACCGCTCAGGGAAAAAAAAACCGATGTTTTGCTTCTGGCCGATCATTTTCTTGAGAAATATTCAAAAGAAAACCACAAGGAAATACGACGTTTTTCAACACCAGCCATCGATATGCTCATGGCCTATCACTGGCCCGGAAATGTCCGGGAGCTGGAAAATTGCATTGAACGGGCTGTTCTTTTATGCGAAGAGGGTGTCATTCACAGTTATCATCTTCCACCAACCCTTCAGACAGGTGCCGAATCAGATACACTTCCGGCACAGTCCATGGATGAAGCTTTAGCCGGTCTGGAAAAGGAAATGATCATCGACGCCCTGAAAAATACCCGCGGTAATATAAGCAATGCTGCTAAACTTCTTAAAACCACCGTTAGAAAATTCAGCTATAAAGCGAAAAAATATGGGGTGGAATATCAGCAATTCAGATAGTGCCTGGGGTGATTTTTATCACCCCAGGTCCCTTATTTCCATCGGATGTGATTTTACCTGTGTAGGTGCGAATTCATTCGCACAGAGGGGTATATAAAGTCAGATGGGCAAAAAATGAACCCCCAGTGCGAAGGTTATTTTATTATTCTAAATAAAAAGTCTGCCCAGGATAAATTTTGCTGTTGGTGTGGAGATTGTTTAATTCAAGAAAACGATTTACGCTCATATTGTGGCGTTTGGCAATGGAAAACGGTGTGTCACCCCGGTTGACACTGTATTTGGACCGGCTTGCGGTGGAATGCGAGGAGTTGGCAATCTTGAGCATCTGGCCGATATAAAGCTTTGAATCTTTAAGCCCGTTGAGTTCTTGTATCATTTTCGTGGTGGTGCCATATCTTCTTGCCAGTACCCATAAAGAATCACCAGCCCTGACTTCATGATTGATAATTTGTTTCGAGGATGACGTCTTGTGTGTCCTTCCGGAAACAGTTGAACCTGGCGGAGGTATTGTCAGTGTTTGACCGGTGACAATCAAATAATTTCGGTTAAGACCATTCGCATTGGCAATGGCTTGTGTGCTGACACCATATCTTTTGGCAATTAATGAAATATTTTCTCCGCGTCTGACCCTGTGGTGACGCACTGTAGTGGTGCTACCTTGCCGTACTGCCGGTTGAGAAGAATAGGCCGGAATGTCATCGATTTTTGCCATGAGCATCTGGCTTTTGCCGATTGGCACCCTCAGCGTGTATTCCTCACCGGGCAATGTGTTATTGCGCAGTTCCGGATTCAAGCTTTTCAGCTTGTTTTCCGAGATATCCATGGTTTGTGCTACAGCCCTGAGATGAGCTTCCCGGTTGAGTATTACGGTCTCGTAATCCAGGGGTTCATATGGCTCGATGCTATCCATGCCGTACTTTTCAAGATTGTTTATCACATGAAGAGTGGCTATAAACCTGGGAACATACCTGGCTGTTTCCCTGGGAAGACGCGTATATAAATCCCAAAAATTGTCAAGATAATTTACATTTTGAGTACGAATAACCCGAAGCACTCTTCCCTCACCACAATTGTAGGCCGCTAAAACGGTGGACCAGTCTCCGAATATTTGATGAAGCTCTTTCATATAGGCAATAGCAGCTAACGTGGACTTTTCAAAATCGAGACGCTCATCGACATAGTAGTCCCTTTTCAAACCGAATTTATATCCCGTAGAAGGTATAAACTGCCACAACCCCAATGCTCGTGCACTGGAAAGGGCATTGACCTTAAACCCGCTTTCAATAAGAGGAAGCCATGACAGTTCTTCAGGAAGGCCCGCATTTTTCAGGTATTCAAGGATCATCGGACGATAGAGACCGGAGCGTTTGTAGGATTCTATAAAGAAACTCCTCTCTCCACCTGTTGTGAAAAGGTTGATTTCACGTTGTACATGTTCGTTGATGGTAAGGGGAATTTCCTTGTATTTTCCATTTACAACAATATTGCGTGAGGCATAAATTTCCAGAATTCTTTTGGAAATCATAAAACGAAGGTCGTCTTTTTGCTGGGTCAAAAACGGAT
Source organism: Desulfobacteraceae bacterium (assembly GCA_007127235.1). Taxonomy (GTDB): domain Bacteria; phylum Desulfobacterota; class Desulfobacteria; order Desulfobacterales; family SKZT01; genus SKZT01. Next base: position 1,653 of record SKZT01000184.1, on the reverse strand, counting down.
TGTCATAAGTATCTACTTGGATTATAAGTTCATAAGCTTGGTCTAAAGCATCCAGAGCATTTTCCAGTTCGCCTTTCTGCCAGAATTCCTGAGCAGTTTCGCAAAGCTCAAGTGCGGTATCAATAAAGTGCCCTTTGGAGATGCTCTCTGTTTCAAATTTTTCTGCCAAATCAAGTGGCTGCTTTTTGAAACCGGATTGCTTAGCTGTTTTATTGCGGCCGAAAGCGTGTGGCTGGGTTATAAGCTTTTCATTATCTCCATCGGGTATCTGAGAAAAAACAGCTTGCGGTTTTTCAGATGCCCCGGAAGAATGTTCCTTAAAGGCGTTCTTGCTTGGGGTCAGCGGAGCGCAAGATGCTGTAAAAAACAACAAAAACGGCAGTATAAAATAATACAGTTTAACTTTCAAATTTGATCCCTCGCATAACTTAATTGGAGCAACGTAACTTTTTTTCCGGTATGTTCCTAAGTCAGTGCCGGCCGTTAAACTATCAATTTGAATTTTTTTTGTCTACCCATAAAAGCAATAGTTTGTCAAGTTCTTATGAACTGTTTATGGGTGAAACAGAACCAAAAGAAAATTTCAGGATGTATTATACAACTTTTTTAATTCCACCAGGCACCTTATTAAATACCTGCAACAATGAAAATTTCTAAAAAAACAAGAAAATACATTAAAAAGAGACCTTTTTGTTATTTTTGCGCATATAAATTGTTCTAATTCCCAAAAATTATATGAAACAAGGAAAATTTAACGTTGATTTTAACGGAACAGGTTGCTATAAGTGGTAATTCTTTAATGACGGTACATGTTGCCGTCAGTTTTTTTTGATCTTTCTAATTATGAATTAAGCCAGCGTAGCTCAGCAGGTAGAGCTACTGATTTGTAATCAGTGGGTCGGGGGTTCGAGTCCCTCCGCTGGCTCCAGGTGTTGAGATGCTGGCCCTGATAACTACGGTTTAAACAGATAGCCAATTCTCGATACCTTAATATGTCGGAATTTTTTGGGTGGGGTTCCCGAGTGGTCAAAGGGAACAGACTGTAAATCTGTCGGCGAAGCCTTCGGAGGTTCAAATCCTCCCCCCACCACCATCCGTAAATAAAGCCGGATGTAGGAGATTTCGGAAATATTCCGGGGTTACGGTTACTACATGGCTTCATGCAAAGTCTTTTGGTATATTTTGAGCGGGAGTAGCTCAGTTGGTAGAGCGCCAGCCTTCCAAGCTGGCTGTCGCGAGTTCGAGACTCGTCTCCCGCTCCATCCTGTCATAGATTGGATAGCCTCAACCAGCCTTCGGAAAATTAAGTGTCATAATTGCCCACGTAGCTCAGTCGGTAGAGCGCTTCCTTGGTAAGGAAGAGGTTCACCGGTTCGATTCCGGTCGTGGGCTCCATATTTATACGGTGGGGCTATACGGTGGTTTTTGTAAAAGTTGGCCAAATAAAATATTGGCCAAATAAAGGTGGAATGGCCTTCATCTAATAATACAAACAAACTGAGTAAATTTAAAACGCATGGGAGGAAGACAAGATGGCAAAGCAGAAGTTTGAGCGAACCAAGCCGCATGTGAACGTGGGGACCATAGGACACATTGACCACGGAAAGACCACGTTAACAGCCGCCATCACAAAGCATAATGCTTCCAGGGGGT
>SKZT01000295.1 GCA_007127235.1 Desulfobacteraceae bacterium | reverse complement strand
GACATGATTTCAAAGATTTCTTTCTGTATGGTTTCAAGGGTGTCAATTTTTTGAGGAAGCTCGTTTAATTCCAGATTTTCTTTAAAAGTCAGTTTTGTTGCTTTCGACTGTTTGGCTTTGGACTTGGACTTACTTTTTCGAGGTGCTTTAGAATCGGATAATCGGGGCATTTCAGATTTTGGTTTTTGAAGCAGCCAGTCATCGTAACCCCCTGGGTATTGGGTTATCTGACCATTTCCTTCGAATACCATGGTGCTGGTGACCACGTTGTTTAAAAAGGCCCGATCATGGCTGACAATCAAAATCGTACCAGAAAATTCGAACAGCAGCTCTTCCAGAAGTTCCAATGTTTCAATATCCAGATCGTTGGTGGGCTCATCAAGCACCAGCACATTGAAAGGCTGTGTAAACAACTTTGCTAAAAGCAAACGGTTTTTTTCCCCTCCGGAAAGCACATGTACCGGCATGCGGCATCTCTGAGGCGAAAACAAGAAATTTTTGAGATGGCTGATCACGTGCCGTTTTTCTCCGTTAAAGACAATATAGTCGTTGCTTTCCGCGATATTTTCCACCACGGTTTTATTTTCATCAAGTGTCATGCGCAATTGGTCGAAATAGGCAGTTTGAAGGCTGGTTCCATGGCGAACATTGCCGGCATCCGGTGGTGTTTTTTCTAACAGGATACTCAAAAGTGTTGTTTTGCCTACACCGTTGGGACCGATAATTCCCACCTTCTCTCCGCGCATAATGACTGTGGAAAAATCTTTCAGGATCGGTATCCGGCCATGGGAAAAAGACACATTTTTGGCTTCGATTACCAGCTTTCCGGTTTTCTGGGACTCTTGAACCTGCATGTTTACATTTCCGATTTTTTTGCGTCGCGCCCAAAATTCTTTACGCATTTTTTCAAGAACCTTGACCCGTCCTTCGTTCCGGGTCCTCCGGGCTTTCACCCCCTGCCTTATCCAGGCTTCTTCCTGTGAAAGTTTTTTATCAAACTGCCTGTTTTGTTTTTCCTCTGCGTCCAAAGCCGCCTGTTTTCTTTTCAAATACGTGTCAAAATCACAGGCATGGGATGTCAAAACTCCCCGGTCCAACTCGAGAACCCGGGTGGCGATATTTTTTAAAAAAACCCTGTCATGGGTTACAAAAACAAGTGTTTTGATATAACGAAGAATAAATTCTTCCATCCAAAGAACCGATTCAATATCAAAATGGTTTGTCGGCTCATCGAGAAGCAATACATCAGGGTTTTGGGCAACCGCCCGGGCAAAAAGTGCGCGCCGTTTCATTCCTGCGGAAAGATCCTCGAATCTGGATTCAGGGTCAAGTCCTGTCTGGGACAGTAAACTTTCGATTTTAGTAAAAAGTGCCCATCCCTCATCCATGTCTTGCAACCTATGAAGTTGTTCACATTTTTTATTTGAATCAGAGATCCCGACTCTGTCAGGCATTTTGTTTAAGCGGTTATATTCGGCTACCATCTTGCCCGTCTCCCCTGCCCCATGAGCAATCAGGTCAAATATGGACCCCTCAAAACTTGTGACTATTTCCTGTTTCAGCGATCCGACAGTCACCCCTTGTTGTCGCCAGACTTCTCCCTGGTCGGGAAGAATCTCGCCATTCAGAAGTCTGAGAAACGTTGATTTGCCTGCACCGTTTCGTCCTAACAGGCATACCCGTTCCCCTTTTTCAATGTTAAAGCTGATATTTTCAAGAAGCGGGGGTTGATCAAACCCCCAGCTTACTTCCCGCATTCCAATCAAAGCCATATAAAAACAATCCTTTTTAAACCTTTGTCAACTATATTGTAAAAACAGATAACGGATTATCCCCAAGCGCTTTATTGGCGTCATTGAGTTGCCCTTCACCCGAGATCACAACCACCCCGTGATTGGAAGCATCCTTTTGGAAATACTGTTCGGCTGCCCGCACAATTTCTTCACGTTTAAGGCCAAGCAGTTGCTGTTTATAATGGTTCCGCGCCTCATCTGTAAGAGAAAGAATATGCCGGTAAAAAGCTTTACGGGCAGCAGGTCCGGGTGGGTCCGGTTTATCAATTTCCGAGCAAAGCTGTAAAACGGCTTCCTTAATGTCTTCATCGGAATATTCGCCGGATCGGATAAATTCAAAAGCTTTATCATAGACGTTTAAGGTGTTGACAATTTGCGGATCACGGTAGGAAGCCATGCAAAACTGACCATCCTCAGGGCTGTAAATTGAAAAGCCTCCATAGGCTCCGCCTTTTTCGCGAATTTCACGATGAAGAAAAAGTGACCTGAGCAGCTTTGCAATCACGGATAATGCCGGAGCGTCAACATGGCCGAAGCGAACCGTTTCAAAAGTCCGCGCCACAAATGAAACCGATGAAGAAGTGGACCATCCCTCCCGGGGTGCAAATCCATTCAGGTCCAAAGCCGGTTCTTTAAAACCATCTCCATTTCCGTTGGCAAGATTGTCAAAGATTGAGGACTCAAGCGCCTCACTTTTGCTCAGCGGTTCTTCTTCACCAATCAGCGCTATTTTCATGTTATCTTTTATAAAAACAGTTTGTCCGATAGTTGTGAGCTGCTCGGCAATTGTTTTCAGCCGATCATCGGTAAGATTTTCCGTAAGGGTTTTAATGGTTTTCACCTGATGAATTCCCTGCCAGGTTTCACTGATGGCTGAAGTTTTCGAAAAATTTCTGCTGGCCATGGAAATGGCCAATCGATGCCCATTTTGAACAATGGATGATTCCCGTTTAGCCCGGTATTCAAGCAGAAGGTTTTTTAACCGGGCCAGGTCGGAAAAATTGTACCCATTCAGGAATTCCCGGATAATCTCGAACATGTTTTCAATGTTTCTCACCAGGCATTTTCCGTTGAAAGTAATGAATGGTAAACAATTTCCGGCATTTTCAGTACCATGGCCGGGATATTGGGTCCGCGCCTGGGGCGACAGGCTGATACCACCCGTATAAAGATCAATCCGCCGGACAACTTCCGTATAGTCTCTGTTTTTGACACCGGATTTGGGAAGCGCATAACAGAAAAAAGGCACCAGCGGAATTAATTCATTACTGAGATTTCCAACCCCTGCAGCTGATGCAAAATAAAAAATCCCCGATGTGGGCTGCCGGTATAACATGGCCATATCGGTCCGGGTTGTTTCTTTTACCTTATGAACTTCAGGAACAATCTCGGAAAGCTCCAGGGTAGGAAGCAAAGACAGGTCTTCGGGACTTTCCTGGAGTTTTTTCAGGGCTTCAGCCTCCTGCTTGATTTTTTCCAGGTCATGGGAAGAAAGCTTTTTCATGGTTTGTTCCAGTTCTTGAGCGATCCGCCGGTTTTCTTTTTCTTCCTTTTGCTGATCCGGTGCTAGCTTAAACAACACCCGATGAGTATTGTCGATAAAATATTCTTTAATTTTTTGCTCCAGAAAACGTCCTTTTGAAATTCTTTCCTTTATTTCTTCAAGGTCGGCATCAAACCTGAGAATTTTGACAGGATCTACCCCGTGAAACCAGTTTCCTCCAAAAGATAGCAGCAATTTAATCCCGTAAGGATATGGGGTATTGGTGACTTCTTTACGGTGAAATTCAATTTGATGAATGGCCGATTCAACCAGCTCCGGATCTATCCCCTGTGTCACCAGATCCTTCAACGTGTCCAAAATAAGGTTTTCAATGTTTTCTGCAGAGGAAAGTTCAGTCCCTTTCAGCCCGGCGGAAAACATGGTATCCCGCATATCCCCTCCATAACCGGAGGCATCGCTCAAAGCTGTACCGAGACCTGAATCTATGAGGGCTCTTCGAAGCGGGGATGCCGGATTACCCAAAAGAATCTGTTCCAGAATTGATAAAACCAGTACTTCGAAAGTATCCATGATATCGGCCTGAAGCCAGGCCAGCGCGACCTGACATTTTTTCGTTGGCTCTTCACTTTTGCTCAAAGGATAATAATAGGTTGCTGTTCGCGGTTTGTCCCATCGGGGTTGAGAGGGCACATGGGTTTTCGGATCAGTTTTGCTGAATCCTCGCAGTATTTTTTCTTCTATAAAAGTCAGGTGCTCTTTTAAGGCAATATCGCCATATGTGTAAAAAAATGTATTGCTTGGGTGATAGTGCCCGCGATGGAAAGCCTTTAGATTTTCATATGTGAGACTGGGTATTATGGAGGGATCTCCGCCCGAATTAAACTGGTATGTGGTATCCGGATACAACGCATTGAGAAGAGACCTGCCCATCACCTGATCGGCGGAAGACATGGCGCCTCTCATTTCATTGTATACAACCCCTTTGTAAACCAGCCTGTAATCGCCATCGGGCGTTTCCTCAATCTCCAGCCGGTGCCCTTCCTGTTTGAAATTCAACTCGGAAAGAACGGGGAAAAAAGTGGCATCCAGATAAACATCCATAAGATTATAAAAGTCTTTATGGTTTTGTGTGGAAAAAGGATACATGGTCCAATCCGAGGAAGTAAATGCGTTCATGAAAGTAGAAAGGCTCCTTTTGAGCATGGAGAAAAACGGGTCCCGTACCGGATATTTTTTGCTTCCGCAAAGCACGGTGTGCTCCAGAATATGAGCAACCCCGGTGGAATCGTTGGGCACTGTTTTAAAGGCCGCACTGAACGTATTTTCTTTGTCTTTCCTGCTGATATGCACATGTTTTGCACCGGTTTTGACATGTTCCAGGTCGTAAAAGAAGGACTCAATGTCAGGCAATTCAACCACTCTTTTAAGCAGGTATCCGCCGATCTTATCACCGGCCATAAGCCCTTGATTGTTGGGGTCTTTCATTTGATTCATGATCAGATCCTTTCCGAAATATATTTTTTAACGTATTGTTAATCATTGTCATGAAGTTAAATAAGGGCTATTATTCGGCAAGTCAAGACCATCCATGGGCGGGAGACACTATGCTATCACCAAAACGATTACTGAATACAGCAGACATTCGGGCTCAAAAAACCCTTGGGCAGAATTTTTTAACCAACATATCCACGGCAGAGATGATTGTTAAAAAAAGCTGTCTTAATCCGGAAAATGTAGTGCTTGAAATTGGTGCAGGACTTGGTGCATTGACCATACCAACCGCAGGGAAAGTCAGGCACGTCTATGCCGTTGAAAAGGATACCCGTTTGGTTCCGCTTCTGCAAAATCAGCTAAGTGCATTCCAAATTGACAATGTGACTGTTTTACCCAAAAATATCATGAAAATCCATTTGAAAAAACTTTACGAAGAAGCCGGAGAGAAACTCGTCGTTATGGGCAATCTGCCATACAACATATCTTCTCAGGTTCTCGTTTTTCTCATCACCCACAGATATTTTGTGAAGCGGGCCATTCTCATGTTTCAAAAAGAACTGGCCGAAAGAATATGCGCCTCACCCGGGAAAAAAGATTATGGCCGTCTGGCAGTAATGCTTCAATATTGCGCAACCGTCAAATACCTTGCTGAAATAAAAGCCACCGCATTTTTTCCCCGCCCTAAAGTGGATTCCTCCGTTATCGAAGTCCGTTTTTATGATCAACCGCCTTTTAGTGCCGTGGAGGAATCCTTTTTGTTTTCCGTTATCAAGGCAGCTTTTGGAAAACGGCGAAAGACTTTGAAAAATGCGTTAACACAGAGTCAATTATCGTTTACACACGAGCAAATACTGACAGGTTTGGAAAATGCCGGTATCGATCCTTCCCGAAGAGCCGAAACCCTGTCCGTTGAAGAATTTGTTCACCTTTCAAACAGTCTTTTGCAGCAAATGTAATTTTCTCATTCACCGATCCATGCCTTTATCTCCGCTTTTTTGGGTATTTTACCCACACTTTTCACCTCACCATCAACCACGACAGCCGGTGTGCCAAAAACACCGTAGCCGGCAATTTCCATGACATCGGTAACTTTTTCAACTGTTGCATCAACTCCGGATTCTTCCACAGTCTCTTTCACAATTTTTTCCGTTTGCGTACATTTTGGGCATCCAGGCCCTAAGATTTTTATTTCCATGATAAACTCCATAGGTTAGTTGTTAGGCATAAAATTGCCCGAATATAAGACCGCTGATTGTAGCCATTACAATGACCAGGCCTATAAAAACGGCTGTTTTTTTGAAACCCAGTACGCTATGAATGACAAGCATATTGGGAAGACTCAACGCCGGTCCCGCCAGAAGCAGGGCCAAAGCCGGCCCCTTACCCATCCCGGCACCGATCAGGCCCTGAAGAATCGGTACTTCGGTCAGTGTTGCAAAATACATAAACGCTCCGATTACCGACGCAAATAAGTTGGCTGATAAAGAATTGCCCCCAACAAGACCACTGACCCATTCGGGCGGAATCAGGCCTTCCTCACCGGGCCGTCCCAGTAAAAGTCCTGCCACCAAAACTCCGGCGAGCAAAAGGGGCATGATTTGTTT
>SKZT01000141.1 GCA_007127235.1 Desulfobacteraceae bacterium | reverse complement strand
GTCATAAAGTATTTGCAAAATGCCCGATATGGCTTTCTTGAGTGGGGAGCTATCGCCAAAGTCAGGGCAATGGACGAAGCCTATAGCCAGATTCTATCTGACTTTCAAATCAAAACACAAAAACCGGGACATTTTCATAATGAAAATTTCACCACTTGCACCTACAGAGCATTCGAAAAACTCGATTTCAACTCGGTAATGAAAGCTTCCCAGACCATTTCCGGAGAAATCGTCCTGGAAAGACTTCTGAATCAGCTCATGAAAATTATCATGGAAAATGCCGGTGCTCAAAAAGGTGTCTTGATTTTAGAGTCCGATGGAAAACTGGTAATCGAAGCTGAATTGACCATGGATCAGGAAGATGCGGATGTGCTTTTGTCAATACCCCTTGAAAGCAGCGAGACTATTCCATTGTCAGTAGTCAATTATACAGCTAAAACCCGGAAATTTATAGCGCTCGATAACGCTTTCAAAGAGGGTAATTTTAGAAATGATCCTCATATTCTATCCCGATGCTGTAAATCCATTTTTTGCGGTCCCATTTTATACAAATCCCGATTACTTGGCATCTTATACCTTGAAAACAATCTTGTCACAGGCACTTTTAATGTTGAAAGGATAGAAGTGCTTAAGTTATTGACCTCCCAGATTGCGATATCACTGGAAAACGCTCGGCTGTATTCAAACCTGGAGGAATCCGAACTTCGCTACAGACAGTTGTATGATAATATTGTGGATATGGTTATTTTAATCGATGGTGAAGCCCGGTTGAATATGGCCAACCCCCGGTTTTATTCTATGATGGGTATTGACCAGGAAAATATTCACCATAGAGAGAAAAACTTTAAAACCTGGGTATGCCCCGATGACCTTTATTTGTTTCAATCTTCTCTGCTGACCGATTTGCGCGAAGGAAAGGAAGTAAAAGATTTTCATTTCAGGCTCCAGGGTAAGACGGGAACTGTTTTTGACGTGGAGTGCAATGCAAAATGCATTAAAAGGGAAAATGAGCTCATAGGATATCAGATGGTTATTCGTGATATTACTGCCAGAAAACGTCTGGAAAAAGAACTTCTCGATTCTGTGAAGGAGGTTGAAAATGCCAGAACCGGGACCATCTTTGGACTGGCTAAACTTGCTGAATACCGGGATGAAGCAACAGGGGCCCATTTGGAACGTATTCGGGAATACACCCTGATTTTAACAAAAGAACTGACCAAAAAACCCCATTACCAGAATTATATTACTTCCCAATATATCGATGATATCTATTTTTCTTCCATCCTTCATGATATCGGGAAAGTAGGCATACCCGATTCAATTTTACTCAAGCCTGGAAAACTCACCAGGGAAGAATTCGATATAATCAAGCGTCATTCAACCATTGGTGGTGATGTTCTCAAACAGGTCAGCGCCAATACTGAGGGGCGTTCTTTTTTGACCATCGGTATGCAAATCGCCTATTTTCATCATGAGAAATGGGATGGAAGCGGCTATCCCAGGGGGCTCAAAAAATACGAAATACCACTTTCCGCAAGGATAGTGGCCCTTGCAGATGTCTACGATGCGTTAACAACCAAGCGGTGCTACAAGGAAGCCTTTTCTCATGAGAGAGCTAAAGACATCATTGTTGGCGAGCGGGGAAAACATTTTGATCCCGAAATTGTGGAGGCTTTTCTGGAGCATGAAACCGACTTTATGCGTATCAGGGAAGACTTGCAGGAACACCACGTGGATTTTGACGCACAATTTCCTCCTGCACTTAAAAGTATTTGATTCTACAATGCCACCCTATGGCATCATGATCCCGGATTTCTTCCTGCTTCAAAACATTTTCGCTCCACATAAGTGGATGTTCTAGGATCAAATACAGCTTCATTTTCATGAATATATTTGGGAGGACCTTCCCATGCACCGCAGGCCAGTACCACCGTTTCCCCAAGATTAAATGGATGCCCACACGCAGCACATCCGCTCGTTATTGTGTTCATCATTTCCCGGTCAACTAATTTCTTTGGTTGAGTTATCATTGTTGCCTCCTGTGTAGAGATTCGTTGAATTTTTCTAGGTATTCTAAAAAATGTATAATAATTGTAAACACAATTATTTGAATGTCAAATTTAACTTAGAGTGTTAAAACAACCTTCACCAATGGTTGTATAATGCAAAATCATTTCACTTGAATCTCCATTAGATGTCTGTTAAAAAATATCTTTTAATCATTTTTTTAACAAAACAGAAAATTATTTCATATACATGTTTATCAAGAAACGAAACAAGACACGCCGGATTCACGTGGGAGCAGTACCTGTCGGTCAGGGTGCGCCCATATCGGTTCAGTCGATGACCAATACCTATACCCATGACATTTCAGCAACCGTATCCCAGATCAAGCGGCTGGAATCAGCAGGTTGTGAAATTGTCCGGGTGGCGGTACCCGATGAAAAATCTGCAAGAGCCATCGCTTTGATCAAAAGGCAAATATCCATTCCTCTTATTGCGGATATTCACTTTGATCATCGTTTGGCCATCGCGTCTTTGAAAGAGGGGGCGGATGGCCTTCGGATCAATCCGGGAAATATCGGAAGTGCGCAGAAAGTCAAAGCGGTGATCAACTGTGCCAAAGACATGGATGTTTCAATTCGTATCGGAGTCAATGCAGGTTCTCTTGAAAAAGATATTCTGAAAAAGTTTGGAAAAGTAACTCCGGAAGCCATGGTGGAAAGTGCCATTCGGCACATTGATCTGATTACATCGTTGGGGTTTGACCAAATTAAAATTTCCATTAAAGCTTCCGATGTTATACGTACAGTAGAAGCATATCGATTGCTGAGTTCTTTGACGGATTTTCCTTTGCATGTGGGGGTTACTGAGGCCGGTTCCCTGTATTCGGGTATTGTCAAGTCCTCTCTGGGAATCGGTACTCTTTTGGCTGAAGGTATCGGAGATACCATCCGGGTTTCTCTTACCCGGGATCCGGTTGAGGAGGTCAGGGTCGGCTATGAAATACTCAAGGCTCTGGGGCTTCGCCAGCGGGGCCCGGAAATCATATCCTGCCCTACATGCGGCCGCTGCAACATTGATCTGTTCGGTATTGTGGAAGATGTTGAAAAAGCTCTTATGACCAGTTTAATTCCGGCTAAAATTGCCATCATGGGTTGCGTGGTCAATGGACCTGGCGAAGCAAGAGAGGCTGAAATTGGGATTGCCGGAGGAGACGGAGTCGGGGTTTTGTTCAAACGGGGAAAAGTTATCAAAAAGATTCCGCAGGAAAAACTCGTTGAAGTACTCATCAAGGAAGTCGAATTATTGGAAAAAGAAAGGAAATATTGTTAACATATGCCAAAAGCTCCGAAGACAGCGATTTCTCCGACAAGGAAAGAGAATTATCCAGAATGGTATCAGCAGGTTATCAAGGAATCAGATCTGGCTGAGCGTTCAGTGGTGCGCGGATGTATGGTGATAAAACCCTGGGGATATGCACTTTGGGAAAATATCGTGCGATCCCTGGATAACATGTTCAAGGAGACCGGAGTAAAAAATGCTTATTTTCCGCTTTTTATTCCGCTGTCTTTTCTGGAAAAAGAAGCCGAGCATGTGGAAGGATTCGCCAAAGAATGTGCGGTGGTAACGCATCATCGCCTGGAAAAAAGCCCGGAGGGGGGATTAAAACCGGCCGGAGCGCTTAATGAACCTCTTGTTGTGCGTCCCACTTCAGAAACCATCATTGGGGACTCTTTTGCCAGATGGATCAAAAGCTATCGGGACTTACCGCTTCTGATCAACCAGTGGGCCAATGTGGTACGATGGGAGATGCGTACGCGAATGTTTTTGAGGACCAGTGAGTTTTTATGGCAAGAGGGGCATACGGCTCATGCTACATCGGCAGAAGCGGTTGAACGTACAAGGCTGATGCTGGATGTATACGCTCGTCTTGCGGAAGAATATCTGGCGATGCCGGTTATTCGCGGAAGAAAATCTCCGGCGGAAAGATTTCCGGGAGCTGTAGACACCCTTTGTATCGAGTCCATGATGCAGGATAGAAAGGGGCTTCAGGCAGGGACTTCCCATTTTCTGGGTCAGAATTTTTCAAAAGCATCAGGAATTCGTTTCCAAAACGCAGAAGAAAAAGAAGAGTTTGCATGGACAACCTCCTGGGGGGCATCTACCCGACTTATCGGCGGAATCATCATGACACATGGAGATGACGATGGTCTCATCCTGCCTCCACGAGTGGCATCAGCTCATATCGTGTTGCTGCCCATTTTTAAAAATGCCCAGGAACGCATTTTGGTAATGGAATACACAGAAGCGCTTGCAGCGCAGTTGACAGACCGGTATTATCATGATCAGAAAATTTGTGTTGAAATCGATGATCGTGATATCGGTGGTGCCAGAGGGTGGGACTGGATCAAAAAAGGAGTGCCGTTACGCGCGGAAATAGGTCCGAGAGACATTTCAAATGACTCGGTTTTTGTGGCAAGACGCGACCGTGGAGTTCGCGAGAAACAGGCGATTGCACGGAACGATTTTGTGAGCGGAATTTGCAGCATGCTGGATGATATTCAGGAAAATATTTTTAACAGAGCCCGTAATCACCTGAGGGAAAATTCCAGAACCATTGATGACGCTAAGGCTTTTTATGATTATTTTACACCTAATAATCAAGACCAGGAAAAAAATCAGTCTGAGATACATGGTGGCTTTTCATATTCCCACTGGTGCGGTTCCGAAAGTTGTGAAACAAAAATCAAAAACGATCTCAGTGTAACCATTCGGTGCATTCCTTTAAACGATGAATATGGTGATAAAGGAAAGTGCATCTGTTGTGGAAAAGATAGCGATCAACGAGTTGTTTTTGCTAAGGCGTATTAATATCAATGATTCGAATTACTGACATCATTGACAAAATTATTGAGAATAACCCCGATGCTGAATTGGATTTGGTGGATCGGGCATACATCTACTCGGCCCAGGTTCACGATGGTCAAGTGCGCCTTTCGGGTGAACCCTATCTGTCTCATCCTCTGGAAGTTGCCGGAATACTGGCTGATATGAAACTCGACGCGGTTAGTGTTGCAGCAGCGCTTCTTCATGATGTTATCGAAGATACCCATGCCACGAAAGAAGAAATCGAATCCATGTTCGGTAAAGACGTGGCGCTGATCGTCGATGGTGTAACCAAGTTAAGCAAGATGGCTTTTAAAAGCTCCCAGGAGCGCCAGGCGGAAAACTTTCGTAAAATGATCCTGGCGATGGCCAATGATATTCGGGTTATTTTTATCAAGCTTGCAGACCGTCTTCACAACATACGCACACTCCAATTTCACAAACTGGAAGACCGGAAGCGGAAAATCGCCCAGGAAACCGTGGATATTTATGCACCTCTTGCCGCTCGTCTCGGAATTTACTGGATCAAAAAAGAACTCGAAGACACCTCTTTTATGTATATCATGCCCGATGAATATGAAAAGATTAAGGGAATGGTTAATAAAGACCGTATAGAACGGGAGGTTTATGTAGAAAACATTAAAAGTAAAATCAATGAGAAAATGGCTCAGGTGGGTCTAACCTGCGAGGTTCAGGGACGGTATAAACAGTATTGGAGCATTTACAGCAAAATGAAGGCCCAGAATTTGACATTTGAGGATGTACACGACCTGGTAGCGTTTCGGCTTATTTTGGATACTGTACCCCAATGTTATGAAGCTCTGGGCCATATTCACTCCATGTGGAAACCGATCGCCAAAAAATTTAAGGATTACATAGGCTTTCCCAAGCCCAACATGTATCAGTCTCTTCATACCACTGTCAGCGATACCAATGGCGACCGTATTGAAATTCAGATTCGTACTGCCGAGATGGACAGGGTTGCAGAATCGGGTATCGCAGCTCATTGGAGCTATAAGGAAGGGCGTCAGACTGAGGAAAATGTGGGCAAGACCTATTCCTGGCTCAGAAATCTGGTGGAAAACCAGGAAACGATAAAAGATCCCGATGAATTTCTCGAAAGTGTTAGAATAGACCTTTTTCCTGACGAAGTTTATGTTTTTACACCTACCGGTGAAATTCATTCTCTTCCCCGGGGGGCAACCCCGATAGACTTTGCCTATTTGATCCACACGGAGGTGGGCAACCTGTGTACAGGCGCCAAAGTCAACAATCGTATGGTGGCTTTAAGCACAGAACTCAAGACCGGTGATCGGGTGGAAATTATTACCACCAAAAACACCACTCCCAGCAAAGACTGGTTGCATTTTGTTAAAACGGTAAAGGCAAGGTCAAGAATCCGCCAATGGATCAAACAACAGGAAAAAGAACGTTCCATTACGCTGGGAAGGGAGATGCTGGAAAAAGTCTTTCGGAAACACCGGCTGAATTTTAATGCCATTTCCAAGACAGAGGATTTTCAGAAAGTGGCGGAAGGCTTCGGTTTCAAAACTGAAGATGAACTTATCGCCAGTATTGGTTATGGGAAAAATACCCCGCTTCAGGTTGTCAAGAAATTTCTTCCCAAAGATGAAGAAGAACGTGATACGGAAGCCATTATAGGTAAACTGGTTGGAAAACCTCCCTCGAAGAAAAACAAGGGGGGTATTCTGGTCAAAGGGATGGATGATATCCTTGTGCGGTTTGGAAAATGCTGCCAGCCAGTCCCCGGAGATGCCATCACCGGATATATCACCCGCGGCCAGGGTGTTACTATCCATCGAAAAAGCTGTGTCAATGCCTTAAAAACAAGTCCTGAACGGCAAATTGATGTAAGCTGGAATGAAGAAGTGAATAATTCATATCCGGTGACTATCCGGGTTCGTTCCCTTGATCGTGTCGGTCTTTTGGCCGATATTGCCGGCAGTATCAGCAAAAACAAAGCCAATATTATCAGCGTCAATACTACTTTTTGGACCAAAGAAAAGGTTGAAAATATCTTTGAGTTGTCAGTCGAAAGTACAACCCATCTGGAAACCGTACTTTCATCCATCAAAAAAGTGCCAACGGTTCACGATGTCAAAAGGATAGACCGTTGATCTTTTCATAATCGCGACTATGGTGCTTTGATCACAAACCCTGCTTTGATGCATGAAGTACAAACCAGCATTTTTTTTCTTTGCCCCTTGCTAAGTGTCTTGACACTCTGAAGATTGGGATTGAACCGACGTTTGCTGACATTGTGCGCATGGCTGATATTGTTTCCTACCAGCGGCTTTTTCCCACATATTTCACACATTCTTGCCATTTTTCAAGATCTCCTGTTTTCTTTACATTATACAATATTTATTCTGTTAAAAACCCGAACTCTGCCTTATAAACAAAAGAAAAATTTATGTAAAGAGTTATTTTGAATCCTCCAGGGCTATTTCACAACGGGCAAGATATTCTATCGCCTGTTTATGGACGCCCACATCCGGATAATCATGAATTACACTTTTGAATCTTTTTAAGGCAGCTTTGTAATGCTTCTTCTTAAAGTAGAATTTACCCACATAAAATTCATGACCGGCAAGTTTTTTTATGCATGTGTGAATGTGTTCTTCAGCTTGTTTGGAATATTGATTCTCCGGGAATTGTTTTTGAAGGCGATCAAAGGTTTCCAAAGCTTTCCTGGCCGCACTTTGATCACGGTCCACTGTGCTTATCTGATCGTAGTAACAACGGCCAATCTGGTAAATCACGTAGGGTATCGCTTCGTTTAAAGGATGAAGGTTTTCAAACTCCTGGTAGGCAATAACGGCTTCATCGTATTGTCTAAGTTGATAGTGGGCATCTGCAATTTTTAGTTCTCCAAGGATTGCAAATTTGTCAAAAGGATACCAATCTCTGAGTTTCTCAAAATTTTCAATAGCTCTTTTGTAATTACCCCGCTGGTATTCCTCCATCCCATCGAAAGCAAGCTCCTGAGCGGATTTGACATCCTTTTCCTGAAACCATGCACAGCCCGGCAAAAACCATAAGGCTGCAAGGCACGTAATAAATAAAATTTTGAATCGCATCAAACCAGTTTTCCAAAAGTAAAATGAAGCTGTTGGGTGTTTTAATTGAAAAAGTTAAATGACCTCTTTTATAGTGTCAACGAGTTTTGATTTTGCAACCATGCCTGTTATCTGGTTTACCACCTTGCCCTCGTTGAAAAAAATAAGCGTAGGAATAGCTTTGATTCCATATTGGCTGGGGGTAACAGGGTTATCGTCGACATTGCATTTTGCAAATTTAACCTGGGTCCCATATTCTTTAACCAATTCTTCCATTATTGGTGCAATCGCACGGCATGGACCACACCATGGGGCCCAAAAATCAACCACAACCGGTTTGTCCGACTTTAATACTTCATTGTTAAAGCTGTCATCACCGACTTCCATAATATCTTCAGCCATGATCTGATTTCCTTTCTTTCTATTCTATAGCTTTCCAGAAAATGTTTTTGGCTGCGTTATCGGTCGGAGATATACGAAATAGTATGATCTCCTCCCTCTATCCTTGCCAAAATCATTTTCTGGAAAGCTATATAAAGTGAGTATATAAAATAAAACCCGCACGGTTGAGCAGTTTTTCTTCTTTTTCGCATTCCGTACAGGTAAAACATGACAATAATAGTATTGCATCCTTGTCTTGTCAACCAATTGAAACTCGATGTTCAAGTTTTTTGACACAATACTTTGCGATAATGTTATATTTAGTTATAAAAGGGAAAAAAATTAAAGCAAATATAACATAAGGAGCGCTTATGGGAAAGAAAAAAAGGGGGGTGGTTAAAGCTGTGGTTGCCAATTTACAAGGGGAAATCTTTGATTTGGAAGGGTATGCTGCCGTTGGCATGGCCGGTTTTTTAAATAGACCGCTTACTGAAAACGATTTAATTACAATGCCTTATGGCAGTGAACTCATGATGATTCCTGACAGGCGGCCTGTGGTGTACAATCTTTCAACAGATAAGCTTGAAACGCTGCATGAGAACCCATTCAATCCACAGGAGTCTTTGTTTCCCGTATCCATTTTTAATTCACCCGGTTATGTGGTTACTTACAACACAGCGTATGAAGAGAATAACGACGCCGGATTTCTTCCGCTTTTTTCATATGGGGCTGCAGGTTGGTATCAGGACCGCATGGTTACATCAGCCATTTGTGTCGATAAAGAAAATCGTCAGGATTTGAGAATGATGAAACAGGAAAAAGTTCAGGAAGGCATAAAAAAAATGCGTCAGAAAATGCCTGATAATAGTCTTCGGGCACACTTGGAGACCTGCGCAATGGATTATGGGTGCCCTGCTGCGAAAAATTTTTTTCTTGGCCGATATGAAGCTCCGCTGCCCACATCACAACAGTGTAACGCCAGGTGTTTAGGCTGTATTTCCCTTCAGCCCGATGGCCAAATACCCTGCAGCCAAAAAAGAATTTCTTTTACGCCCACATCCGAAGAAATCGCCGAGGTGGCTCTGGTTCATATCAATCGGGTGAAAAACGCCATTGTAAGTTTCGGGCAGGGCTGTGAGGGAGATCCGCTTCTTGCCGCCCATGTCATTGGTCCGGCCATCTGCAGGATTCGCGCTGAAACCGGCAAGGGTACCATAAACATGAATACCAATGCCGGCAGACCTGAAATATTAGAAAAAATGTTTGGTGCCGGACTAGACAGTATTCGTGTCAGTATGAATAGCACTCGAAAGCCATGCTATGATGCTTATTTTCGGCCAAAAGGTTATCAATTTTCCCATGTGCTGGAAAGCATTCGGATAGCGGATAGTTTTAAAAAACATGTGGCTGTCAACTATCTTAATTGTCCCGGAATTACCGACTCACCCGAAGAAGTGGATTCTCTGATCAAATTTCTTGAAAATTACAAGATACACATGATCCAATGGCGGAATCTAAACTTTGACCCATTGAAATATTTTCAAATAATGTCGGCATCAGCACTTCACAGCCGCCCAATTGGCATGCAAAAACTTATTCGGAAAATAGGAAAATTATTTCCAAAAATCAAATTCGGTTATTTCAACCCGCCAAAGGAAAAGTACCATTTCCTCATATCCTGACCAGATTATACTCTTTGTTTCCAAGTCCAAGCTCCTGTGCATAATCCAGTTGTATTTGCCAGTCAACTTTGGGATAGATACCTTTGAATTTATCTTCTCCTGGAGCGGTATTCACAGTCAGGCAAGATCCCGGCAAGGCCGCTTCACTGTTGACCAGGTCCACGGAGGCCTGATCGATGGCAACGGGATCGGTGGATGCCACAACTCCGATATTTCTGACAATGGGAGCATCGTTGACCGGCATGCAGTCACATGCCGGGGAAACATCGGTAATAAAATTGATAAAAAAACCTTTCCCGCTTTTGTTTTTCAAAACAGCCAGAGTATATTCCACCATATTTTCCAGAAATACCGGAATAGACTGGTTCCATTCGATTTCAACAGCACCTTTTTCACAAATCAGGATACATTCCCCGCATCCGATACATTTTTTAGAATCAAGAACCGCCTTTTTCTCAATGACCGACAAGGCTTTCTGGGAACAGCGAAGCACGCAATCTCCACAGCCCTCACATTTTTCAACGTTAATCTGAGGATTAACGGTGGAATGCTGAGCAAGTTTTCCTTTCCGCGAAGCACATCCCATCCCCAAATTCTTAATGGTTCCTCCAAATCCGGAAAGTTCATGGCCTTTGAAATGAGCAACAGAAATCAATGTGTCGGCATGAATAATTTCGGTTCCAATATAAGCTTTTTTAAATCGTTTCTGATTGATGACTATCCCGGTCTCAGTGCGGCCTCTCAACCCGTCGGCAATGACCAGGGGGGCTTCCACCACGGCATACGCAAAACCGTTTTGAATGGCAGTTGTCAGGTGGCTCGGGGCACTTCCACGAGTACCGGCATAAACCGTATTGGCATCGGTAAGAAAAGGGTCACCACCCAATTCTTTAATGATTTCCACAATCTTTCGAATATACACCGGCCGGATGAACGCGGTGTTGCCAAGTTCCCCAAAATGCAGCTTGACAGCCACCAGATCTTTTTTATCAATAACGCTGGAAATTCCGGCAGTCTCCATAAGCCTTTTGAGTTTGGACAAAAAATTCTCTTTGGGTGTTGCCCTTAAATCAATAAAATAAACATTGCTTTGCATGGTCTCTCCTGTTGCTGTCCCGTGGGATAACGGGAAATGATTTTGCTTCTTTCCCACCAATCCGCTACAATCAAATTTTGTTGAAGGTAAAATGTTTTCATCGAATGCAAATCATTATTAAATAAAGATATACGAGTAGCACCATTGTGTCAAATGGGTGCCGCCGGGTGTCATTCAATCGAATCTTTTTCAAGCAAACAATCTGAAAGGAAACGGCCTTGCACCTTAAAAATAAACTTATGATCCTGAAGGAAGCTTACCTTGCTTATGAAAAATTTGTGGAAGGTTACAAATTCGCCTGCCGAAAATACTGTGCGGATTGCTGTACCTGTAACGTCACCATTACTACGCTGGAAGCCTATTACATTATCGACAATCTGATACGGGAAAACAAGACTGCATATTTGGGCAAATTGGACAATGTTTCAAAGAAAAGATTTCAGCCTAAATGGACGTTCAACAAATTTGCCGCTTTTTTTGCGCAAGGAAAAGAGGTTGCCGAGGAACAGTGTGATCCTTCATGGGGCCGGTGTCCTTTCCTGAGCAAAAACCAATGTGTTTTCTATCATTACCGTCCGTTTGGGTGCCGATGCATGGTTTCAGTTAAATGCTGCGTTGAGAACGGTTTTGCCGAAATGGATCCACTCTTGATGACGGCAAACAATGTGTTTATGCAATTTATTGAACATGTAGATGCACAGGGTTTTTCTGGAAATTTTGCGGATGTGTTGAAATGGATGGGGGATGAAAACAACAAAAGAGAGTATGAGCAAAACCTGCCGGGAGAACCGTGCCAAGGTCTTGTTAAAAATATGGCCATACCCGTGTTGATGATCCCCCCCGAACATAGGGCAAAAATGGGAAAACTCCTGTCTTCCCTTAACAGCCTGTTGAAAAGGTAAAATTAAAGTTTAAGAAGCTTTTTTGCATTGGAGCCGCAAATAGCAGCCCTGTCGGCGCCGGAAACTCCCGCAATATCGAGTTCTTTGAAATATCTCTGGGGCTTTAACAAAGGATAATCAGAACCCAATAAAATTTTTTTACTCCCTATCATTTTGCAAGCCACCGCAAAAATTTCAGGATCATAGAGATAAGGGGACGCCGCCGTATCAAAAAATACATTTTTTAAAACTTCTTTGACTTCTTTTTTCAAAAGGCTGAAAAGGAAAATTCCGCCCCCCCAATGGGCCAACACCAGTTTGTTTTCGGAAAATCTTTTGGCCATTTCATAAATTTGTTCCAGTCTGTTGGGCGCTTTTCCGGGATATTGGTGACCGACAACCTCATTGGTATGAATCAGTACAGGTAAGTCTCGATCAAGGCAGAGCCGCATGATTGGTGCAAGGGAGTTTAGGCACTTTTCATCAATTTCGGTCTCGTAAAACGCCAGCTCTCCTATCCCTTTAAGCCCCCCTTCAATACATCTTTGTGCCTCATTTACGGCTGTCTCAGATGCAATATCGAAACAGCCAAAGCCTACCAAACGCCCGGGAAAACGTGAAACGGCATCGATAATGTAGTCATTGTGCATTTTGAAAGTCTTGGGATTTTTCCAGGGAAAGCCGAACACCACGGATATGTCAACACCTTGCTCATCCATTACCCGAACAATCTCGTCGGCTCCCGAAAGTTTCGATTTGGCAGGCTGATAAAGAAGTTTGAAAGCCGACTCCCCCGTAAAATAATCCTGCCGGTTTTCACGGATCGCTCTGGGAAAAATATGCGTATGAAAATCAATGATCATGATAAAAAATGTCTCCAGCATTCGAAATTGTTTGGTTGACTCAAAATGTATTTATTATACAATAACCATTTTACGGAGCAAGGATTTGTTCGATCATAAAGGAGGAACCATGTATTTTGATAAAGCCGGTAAAGAAAACACCCAAAAGACTCTGGAACTTGCATTCCAGAGAGGAAAAGAACTGGGCATTGATGAACTGGTGGTTGCATCCACCACAGGTGATACAGCTAATAAGGCTTCGGAAATTTTCAAAGGATTCAGCATAACCGCTGTTACTTATCACTGTGGTTTCAAAAAACCATTTAAAATGGAAATGAGTCAAGAAGTTCGAAAGGACCTTGAAAACAAAGGAATTCAGGTCGTAGCGGCAACACACGCTCTATCAGGCATAGAACGGTCGGTGGCCAAAAAATTCAGCGGGATCTATCCCGTGCTTCTGATTGCCGATACACTGAGACTATTTGGTCAGGGGCTCAAAGTAGCCGTGGAGATTTCAGTTATGGCGGCGGATTCAGGCGCCCTTACCGGTAAAGATATCATCGCAGTAGGCGGGACCGCCAGAGGATGCGATTCGGCGCTGGTGCTTAAACCGGTCTGCCAGTCTGATTTTTTCGATATGCGTATTCGTGAAATCATTTGTAAACCAAGAACTTTTTAATTCGACGGAATTTTCATCACAGATATGAACAGTTTTGACCCGGCAGTTAAATGGGAAAGGCATGTTGTGCTCATTTGTCCTGAAGTTCATTGGAATACCGGCAATATCGGCCGCACATGTTTGGGGGCCGGAGCATACCTTCATCTTATCAAGCCCCTCGGATTTTCTCTGGATCACAAACATTTAAAAAGGGCCGGCCTGGATTATTGGCCGAGAGTCAGACTGTTTGTGTGGGATAATTTTACAATGTTTCTTGATAATATGAATCCTGTGGAAAATGAAATGGCGTTGTTCAGCAAAAACGGAAAAAAATCTTTATGGTCAATGGAAATTTCCAAGCGTTTTTTTCTGGTTTTTGGATCCGAAACTAAAGGGATTCCCACGGATATTCTCAAAAAATATCCGGATTCAACTTACCATATCCCTATATCAACATCCATCAGAAGCCTGAACCTTTCCACCGCTGCGGGCATAGCCCTCTATGAAACTCTCAGAAGCGTCAACCTGGCAAATGCATGGACTTCTAATTGACGTTTTGCGCCACAATGACCACCCACTGCTCCCGTACTTCGGTGTGAATCACCTTTAAATTCTCTTGAAGCATTTTTTCGATAACCATATCCTGGTTATCTTCAATAATTCCCGAAGCAATGAAAAGACCTTTTGGAACAAGCACTTTCGAAATTTTATCCAAAAGTAGAACGACAACTTCAGAAAGAATATTGGCTGCTACCACATCAAATTTACCCCTGACGCCTTCAACAAGATGGGCAACAATAAGTCGGAATTTTTCAGGAGGCACGCGGTTTTTTAAAAGGTTTTGGCGAGCAACCGCTGCAGCAGTTTCATCCTGGTCAGTTCCTATCAGTCTTGCCGCACCAAGCCCATGTGCAGTTAACAGCAAAATTCCGGAACCGGTGCCTACATCCAGGAAAACATCCTTTTTTTTCAAATATCTTTCGAGCATGCAAACGCACATGGCCGTTGTGGGATGAGTGCCGGTTCCAAAAGCCATGCCGGGATCAATTTCCAGAACAATGTCACCCTCCTTGGCACTGTATTGGTGCCATGTGGGTTTGACCACAATTCGCTCTCCGATTTTTTGTGGTTTGAAATACTGTTTCCAGGAATTGGCCCAGTCTTGCTCATGTATAGCTCTATAAACAATTCGGGTGGAAATATTATATTGTCCTGCCAGTCCGGAAATGTTTTCTTCAAGGAGGTGCCGCTTGTTTTCACCCTGACGGTTATCCGGAAAAAAACCGGTGACCGCGTAATAATCTCCAGGCTTTCGGGCATCATGGCCCCATCCTTCAAAAGGCTCTAAAGTGGGGTCTTCAATGATAATACCCTGAGTACATAAATTTCTGAAAATATCGCAAATCAATTCCAGAGCCCAGGAAGGCTCCTCTGCCTCAAAAAAGACTTTGGCCTCAATCCATTTCATTTTTTAATTCTCTGCATCAGCAAGTGCTGGGTAGTTGAAAGCATACAAAAGAATTATTTCTTGCCATGTTCCTTACCCTGCCATGTATTTCTTCTTTCCAAAGCTTTTTGAATGCAAGACAGGTTTTTGGATTTGTTCAAGGCCCATAAAGGTGCCACGAGTTCTTCACGGTGCGGATCTCCGGTCAATCTTTGTATCACCACATTTTCCGGCAAAATTTCAAGAAAATCGCAGACCAGTTCAGCATATTGCTCTCTTGTCAAACATCGGTATTCTCCCTTTTTGTAAAATGATTCCATTTTCGTATTTGCGATAACATAAAGAAGATGAATCTTTACGCCATCGATACCCAGTTTTGCCAGCAGCCGCGCTGTCCTGAGCATGTCTTTGCGAGTTTCATTGGGAAGGCCTAAAACCACATGGGCGCAAATTAGTATTCCCCGACCACGGGTAAGTTCGACAGCATTTTTGAAACAGTCGAAATCATGTCCACGATTGATAAGTTTTAAGGTATGATCGCTGGCCGATTGGAGACCGTATTCAATCCAGATGAGGTGTGTTTGTGCATAATATTGCAAAAGTGATAAAATACGGTCATCGACGCAATCCGGACGGGTTCCGATGGAAAGCCCCACAATATCTTCGATGGATAAGGCTTCTTCATATAGTCTATTCAGATGTTCAAAAGGGGCGTAGGTATTGGAAAAAGATTGAAAATACGCAATGAATTTTTTGGCGTTGTAACGTTTGGAAAGGGCAATCTTTCCTTGTGTTAATTGCTGTCTGATTGATAGCCCCTGCCGAAAAGAGCCGGTTCCGGAACCACGCTCATTGCAGTAAATGCAACCGCCGATGGAAATGGTACCGTCCCGGTTAGGACAACTCAAACCGGCATCCACCGTAATTTTTTGAACCCTGCACCCGAATGTTTCTCTCAGGTGACTGTTGAAATCTTTGTAGCGTTTCATGAAGTTTCTACAGTTATGGTTAAAAGTGTCGAAAACCAGCGTAAAGGAAAATTGTAACGACTTCAAGAATAAAACAGAATCAGATAAAGAGTGTACAAGTGTTATCAATAAATATATACTCGACTTTCCAAACATTTTTAAAAACAATCCCTTAGGTTAATGCCAATGGGATTTTGGGGGGAGACATTATTTTGACAATTGCATTACAAACATTAAATGAAAGGGCCGGGTGGAAAAAGTCCTTTCTGAAAAATTATCCGAGGAGTTGATAACCCATTGGCATTATACAGCAAACAATATGATGTTATTGTTGTCGGTGCCGGGCATGCCGGATGTGAAGCTGCTTTAGCCGCTGCCCGCATGGGATGCAGCGTACTGCTTACAGCCATCGACCTGGATAAAATCGCTGCCATGCCCTGCAGCCCTTCCATCGGTGGCATGGCCAAAGGACAGTTGGTCAAGGAAATTGATGCCCTGGGGGGGGAAATGGCCAAAATTTCTGACCAGACGGCGATCCAGTATCGTACCCTAAACACCAAGAAAGGCCCCGCTGTTCATTCCTCAAGAACTCAGAACGATAAGCTCCTTTACCATAAGCACATGAAAAAGGTTGTTGAAAGGCAGCCTGGACTGGATTTGAAACAAATACTCGTGGAGGGGCTTATCTTGGAAGATGGACAGGTTGTGGGTATAGAAGACCATACAGGGTTTGGATATCCCGCAAAAACCATTATTCTTGCCACCGGCACTTTCCTTTCAGGACTGGTGCACATCGGATTTAAATCCATTAAAGCCGGAAGAGCCGGAGAATTTGCTTCCTATGGCCTTCCGGGTCATCTCCGGAAACTCGGTTTTGAGTTGGGGCGCATGAAAACCGGTACGCCGCCCCGGCTGAAAAAAAACAGCATTGATTACAGTGCTTTTACCGGCCAGGATGGCGACACTTATCCCAAACCGCTTTCATTTTATACCAAACGAATCAATATGCCCCAGCTTCCCAGTTATATGGGCTATACAAGCCAAAGTGCACATGAAATTGTTCTGAAGAACCTGAAGCATTCAGCCCTATACGGAGGTATTATTAAAGGTGTATCGGCCAGGTATTGTCCGTCTTTTGAAGATAAAATCGTTCGATTTCCTGAAAAAGAGCGTCATCAGATCATTCTGGAGCATGAGGGTATAGATACCGATGAAATTTATGCCAGCGGTCTTGGCAACAGTCTCCCAATGGAGATCCAGATTAAACTCGTCCGATCCGTACCCGGCCTCGAATATGCTGAAATTATGCGCCCTGCCTATGCCATCGAATATGATTATGTGAACCCGATTCAGCTGAAAAATACGCTGGAGACCAAGCGATTGAAAGGATTATATCTGGCAGGACAAATTAATGGAACCTCCGGGTATGAGGAGGCAGCGGCCCAGGGATTTTGGGCCGGAGTCAACGCCGCTTTAAAAGTACAAAAACGCCCTCCGTTTATCCTTGACCGATCCCAGGCCTACATGGGGGTCCTGATCGATGATCTCATTACACGGGGTACACGGGAACCCTATCGAATGTTTACATCCCGGGCAGAATACCGGCTTATGCTTCGTGAAGACAACGCGGATTTAAGACTTATGGAAATCGGCAAACAGCTCGGGCTTGTGGAAGACGATGTAATCTATCAAATCCGTATACTCAAAGAAGAAATTAAAGAAGAACTCAAAAGAATCAGAAATACCGTTGTTAGACCGGAACAGCGGATCAATGATTATCTCCACAATCGCGGCAGCTCACCTATCAGCACAGGAGTCTGTCTGGACCAGCTGCTGAAAAGAGCCGAATTGAATTATCAGGATGTAAACTCGCTGGCCCCATCCTCTAAACCCGTCTCTGCTAAAGCCGCCTTTCAGGTGGAGATCGAATCCAAATATGAGGGCTATGTTAATCGGCAGCAAAAGGAAATTCATCGCTTTAAAAGCCTCGAAAAAATTAAGATACCGCAACATTTTGATTTCAATACCGTCTATAGCCTGTCCAACGAACTTAAGGAAAAACTTTCACGAGTGCGCCCGGATTCTCTTGGACAGGCCTCACGAATTGACGGGATGACACCTGCTGCGATTTCTGCAATGATGATTGCTTTGAAAACAGCTTTCAGGTAAAATCAAAAAATGAAGGGGATCTTGACACCAATGAAAAGTAAAATTAGAGTTAATGTTGATGTTCGTATACTTGATTTTTTCCATTGTAAAATGATACTGACACGCGATTTTTGAATTTAAGGAATCAATAAAATGCAACAGAAGGACTATTATAAAATTCTTGGCGTTGATAAAAATGCAAGTGCTGATGACATAAAAAAGGCTTATAGAAAATTGGCAATGAAATATCACCCTGATCACGCAAAGGGTGATAAGAAAGCCGAGGAGAAATTCAAATCCGTCAGCGAAGCATATGCAGTCCTCAGCGATAAGGAAAAAAGAGAGCAATACGATACTTATGGTTCAGCAGGTTTCCACCAGAAATATTCTGAGGAAGACATTTTCCGCGGGGTCGATTTGTCCGATATATTAAGGGAATTCGGTTTTGGGTCAGGCAGCGTTTTTGGGGGCAGAGGTCGCGGACAGCGATTTTCTTTCGGCCAGCAACACCCTTTCGGAGGAGGGTTTAATCAACAGGAAGCAGCCGCAGTGCCCAAGGGTGATGATCTGATGTATGAATTACCCTTGACCCTTCAGGAAGTGGCCACTGGAACACAAAAAACCGTGGATATACGCCATGAGGAACAGGCTGAAAAAATCACCGTGACTATCCCCAAAGGTATGGTTACGGGCAAGAAACTGAGGCTGGCCGGAAAAGGTAAGCCAAGTCCTTTTGGAGGACCCCCTGGAGACTTGTTCATCAAGGCAAGACTGCTAAGCGATCCTTTTTTTAAAGCGGATGGGCACAACCTTATAATCACCAGGGACATTAAATTGACAGAGGCACTCCTGGGAACCCAAATCACTATTCCTACACTCCTGGGTAAGGAGTTGAACATGAAAATACCCCCGGGAACCAATCACAATACAAAAATGCGCATTCCGCAACAGGGGCTGCCTTACATGAAAAAAGAAACAAAGGGGGATCTGTTTATTACAATCAGGGTTAATATGCCAAAACAACTCACGGATACTCAAAAAGAACTCATAAAAAAATTATCTGAAACCGGACTCTGATTTTTGCTTAAATTGAAGAGCTTCCCTTAGTGGTCGGTTCCCGCCGGAATGTCGGATGGCTGCCTGCCAAACCGCTCAGATTTGTTGGCATAAAAACTGCATATATCTGGCTTTTTAGAAAATGATTTTGGCATGGATAGAGGAAAAAGGTCCTCCTTTTCGTATATCTTTGACCCGAAACGCAGCCAAAAATCCACCGATAAACAGCCAAAACATTTTCTGAAAAACTTTTGTATATGTCAAAATTTTATTCTTAAACTTTGTTATTAGAGATGTTATCTCTTGTCTTGACACTATGCCTGAGCTTATTCCCATATTGAACAAAAAGGAAATAGAGAAAAAGGTCCATGCCGTTGCTCAACAAATTTCAACGGATTATGCCGGCTGCGACTTGCTTTTTATCGGTGTGCTGAAAGGAGCCTTTATTTTTTTGTCTGATCTTATCCGGCAAGTTACTATCCCGGTTAAGGTTGAATTTGTGAAAGTTTCCAGTTACGGAGGAAACACTTCATCCACGGGGCATATAAAATTGGCCTATAAACCGGAATCCGATTTGAAAAATAAAGACGTTTTAATTGTTGAAGATATTATAGATACAGGCCTGACAATTTGTTACCTTCTAGATTATTTTTCCTCATTCGGTCCTAAATCCGTTCAGGTTTGTACCTTAATTGATAAACGAGAACGAAGGGATAAAAAAATCAAGATTCGTTATACCTGCCACGTGGTTGAAGAAGGATTTCTGGTGGGATACGGACTTGATTATGCCGAAAATTACAGGTATTTGCCTGACATTTATTGCCTGAAAATTTAGCCGATGAGGTTGTGATATGATTATCACCTGTAAAAACTGTAGTACCAGTTTCAGTCTCGATGATGAGCTTGTCAAAGATACCGGTACCAAGGTCAGATGCTCTAAGTGTCATCATGTTTTTCAAACCTATCCTTCTCATATTCAGCAGGAAACCGAATTTCAGGGAAACAAAGTAATTGCCGAAAGCGTTGAGGAGGAGGCAGATTTTTTCCGGTCCTTTGAACAAAAGGAAAATGAGGAAAAATTTTTTCCCTTTGAGGCAGATGGCGATGATGATTTGGACCTTTCGGAAATCGATAAATTGCTTCGGGAGGAAGAAGCTGACCTTTCTGCTGAGAGTGGATCATATCAGCGAGTGGATGAGCAAAAAGACTCGGATGATTTCGATTT
>SKZT01000326.1 GCA_007127235.1 Desulfobacteraceae bacterium | reverse complement strand
TTTTGAAGCATTGGGTGCTCCACAGACAACGTCCACAACAAGATCTCCGATATCCACATTGCATACATTCAGCTTGTCTGCATTGGGATGAGGGGATACCCGTGTGATTCTGCCAACCACAATACTGTTGAGATATGAATACCGGTCCCAGACTGACTCGACCTCCAAACCGGCCATGGTAAGAGCATCAGCCAAAAGTGCTGTATCCATCCGAATGGGAACATAGTTTTTCAGCCAGCTAAGACTTACTATCATAATTAAGCATATTCCTTGAAAAAAACACCGAACGAAAAACTCAGATCAAAATTGTCTTAAAAATCGATAATCATTTTCGAAAAATTTCCGAATATCATCAATACCGAATTTCAACATGGTAATTCTTTCGACTCCCATGCCGAAGGCAAAGCCGGTGTATTTTGATGTGTCATACCCCACATTTTCAAAAACAGCCGGGTGAACCATTCCGGAACCTAAAACTTCAAGCCAGCCGGTTTGAGAACAGATCCGGCAACCTTTCCCCCGGCACATCACACATAAAATATCCACTTCGGCACTTGGCTCCGTAAAAGGGAAAAAACTCGGGCGGAACCTGAGGGAAATCTGTTCATCGAACATCTGCTGAACAAAAGCCGTAAGTATACCTTTCAGATCCCCGAAAGTAATTTTTTTATCCACCAGAAGTCCCTCCACCTGGTGAAACATCGGTGTGTGGGTAATATCGGAATCACAGCGGTACACCTTACCCGGAGCCACAATTCTGACCGGTGGAGTCCGTTTTTCCATGATCCGGATCTGGATTGGCGACGTATGGGTCCTTAATACAATATTTTCGGATATATAGAATGTGTCCTGCATATCCCTTGCAGGATGATTTTTCGGAATATTCAGCGCTTCGAAATTGTAATAATCCGACTCAACTTCAGGTCCTTCGGCAATATCAAATCCCAGCTTTTGAAAAATACTGCAGATTTCACGAAGAATTTGTGTAAGAGGGTGCAGCGTGCCTATGGGAACAGGCCTTCCGGGCAGGGAAACATCAATATGGTCGGCATATTGAATTTCTTCCGCTTCCATTCTTTCAACTGCGGCTTTAAATTCCTTTTCAAGCCGTTTTTTGAGAATATTGGCCTTTTTACCGGCTTCGGGTTTTTCTTCAGGCGGTAAGCTGGAAATGTTGCGGAGAAATTGAGTCAATTTCCCCTTTCGTCCCAAATAAATAACCCCCAGTTCTTTTATTTCTTCTTTGCTCGAAGCCGCTGAAAGTTCCTGAAGCGCCCGGGCTTCAATTTCTCCTATACTGTCCACTTTTTACTCTTATTTCTCCGGATATGTGGGAAAGTTTTTTAACCTCTAACTCAGGGTATTCAGGCTTGGGACAATTGCCGTGTTGCCAGCCCAGCAATTTGTGAAAAACCGGCCGGATCTGATATGGCAAGTTCCGCAAGAACTTTTCGATCCAGCTCCACATTGGCAAGCTTTAAACCGTGAATAAACTTGCTGTAGCTCAGATCGTTCATCCTTGCGGCAGCGTTAATCCTGGCGATCCAAAGTCTTCTGAAATCTCTTTTACGGACTTTCCGATCGCGGTATGAATACATCAGTGCTCTGTCGACAGTATCTGCGGCGGTACGAAACAGTTTGCTGTGTCCGCCGCGAAACCCTTTGGCAAGCTTTAAAACCTTTTTGCGCCGTCTGCGTGCCTTGAATCCTCTCTTAATACGCATAACATAACTCCTTGGTATTTTTATTCGGTATATTTATATCTTAATCCATAATTTGTCTTAACAGCCACGGGGGCCCGAACTATGAATTCGGTAGAAGCTTTCTGATTACCTTTTCATTGGTGCTGTCAATGATCATGTTTTTTCTTAATGATCGTTTCCGTTTGCGGCTTTTGGTAGTCAGAATATGATTGCTGAAAGCTTTGCTGTACTTGAACTTTCCGCTTCCGGTAATTTTAAATCTTTTGGCTGCAGACCGATTGGTTTTAATCTTCGGCATGGTATAAAATCTCCTTATGATTTAGGTGTGTTGCAATAAATGATTACCACACACGCTATAGTGCAAGTTTCAAACATAAGATGGCGTGAGCATCCACAAAAGTGCGCACTCACGCCACCAGAAAGAGTTAGACACGATTCTTAGTGATAAGCATCCGGCCGGAAGTTTCCCCGTTGCCAAAGGCCGACAGCACTGCCGACACTTCATTTAGGGGCTAACACCATCATCATTGTGCGGCCTTCAAACTTGGGTTCTTGTTCTACAACGGCAAAATCCTCCGTTTCACGAGCAATAAGATCAAGAATTTCCCGGCCCTGTTCCGATAAGGTGATTTCTCTTCCCCTGAACATAACGGTCACTTTGACCTTATCTTTTTTCTCAATAAAACGTTTGATATGGCCGATTTTGACCATCAGGTCGTGTTCCCCGGTCTTGGGACGAACTTTGATTTCCTTGATTTGAAATGTGGTTTGCTTTTTTTTGGCCTCCTGCAACTTTTTGGTTTGCTCGTATTTGAAACGGCCGTAGTCCATAATTTTGCAGACAGGGGGATTGGCGTTGGGTGAAACCTCTACCAAATCAAGCCCCGATTCCGCGGCTGCCGCCTTTGCCTGACTTGCCGGAACAATTCCCAACTGGTTGCCTTCCTGGTCAATCAGTCTGACCTCCTTGGCCCTTATTTCATCATTGATGTTCGTCTTGTCTTTACTTTGTTTATTAATTGGTCTTTTCGGGATTGCTATGCTTATTCACCTCCCAATTATTTTTTTCGGGGCGCGGCTTCATGGCGCACCCCTTAGATTGCATTAAGGTCAATAAATATAAGACCAATTGAATAAATGCAAGAAAAAAATGAAAGAAAAATTACTGTTTCAAAGTATATTCAGCCAGCAGGCTTCCTTTCCAATAACCATGATTCGGATTGGAAAAAAAACTTTTGAAAATTTCCAGGCTTTCCTGCCGGCAAAAGTATGGCATAATCGAGACGGGGTTATCGGCATAAAGCGGCGGAAGCAGACTCAGATCGCATCGGGTACCCCCTCCCATAATATCTTCGTATGCCCAAACAATAAAACGGATACCGGACAGAATCATTGCGGCATAACACATGAGGCAGGGTTCCATGGTACAATACACCCGCACCCGGCTGTAATCATCGACCCCTTCCAGACTGATCAGCTTGCGTAAAGTAACCATCTCCGCGTGGTCCATCTCATTGGGCCGATATCCGCTGCTGCATTTTCTGGCACCGGAAACCAGGACCTGATTATCAAGGGTCATTACGCATCCTACTGGAAATTCTCCTGAGCTTAGAGCGTACCTTGCCTCTTTCAAGGCAAGGTCCATAAAATATTTGTGCCTGTTATCTGTGCTTTCCATATCGCTTATCAAATCCGGCAAATAGTATCATCGCAAGGGCAAGCGTCATCAACCTCATATGCATAAACTATTCTTGATTCCAACCGGGCTCTGTCAGAGGGAATCGCTTTAAAATCAAAAAAATCGAATTTCTCCCTAAGCTCGCTTTCGCTGGGTATATCATCAAAACATTTGCCCAAAATTTTTCCGGAAAGACCATCCATAATTTCCGCATCAATTCCGTTGGTGACCACAACCAAAGGAATCTGGTATGGCTCCAGAAGCCTTGATGCGGCAAGCGCGGGTCTTCGCCTGGTCACCAGAGAACCGGGCCCGTACTTTACAAGCATACAGGTTTTCTCAAACAAGCGAACGACATAATCCACCCTCACAATTGCTTTCTTTTTTCCTGCCCGGACTGGAAGCTTAACAGGGCCTGAAATATTTTTTTTTGCATATTGCTTTTTTTCCACCAGAAATCTTACTGATTTTTGCCGGAGACGCTCATCGTGATTGTCCTCGATCTTTTGACCGGTCAGGAAATCTTCCAGTTCTCCCAGCACCAAATGGTGTACCATCATATTGCTTTTTTCCGATTCGACATTACGTTAAAAGTCATTATCATAGTTGACACATTAAACAGATTTTGATTTACAAATCAATTAAATTGAATAGATAATGATACGGTTATAAAATATTTTAGATTAGTTAGGATGGCGGGTTAGGGTTTTGCTGAAACAACTTGATAATAATACAGAATTTCCGATTGGTGATTTGAATGGCGGACTGTCTATACGTGAAGATTTCCAGAAGAGGGAGAAAGGATTCATTTCTCATTACGGATGCTTGAGTGCGCAATCCAGAGGACGAAAACAAAAGGAAGCGCCGTGTCCTATCAGAACACCTTTTCAGGTGGACAGAGACAGAATTGTTTATTCCAATGCATTTCGCCGCCTGAAGTATAAGACTCAGGTCTTTTTATCCCCCCTGGGCGATGTTTACCGGACGAGGCTGACCCACACACTGGAAGTATCTCAAATGGCCAGAACCATCGCAAGAGCCATGCACTTAAATGAGGACCTGGCAGAGGCCATTGCCCTGGGACACGATCTGGGACATCCCCCTTTCGGCCATAGCGGAGAAATGGCCCTGAAAGAATTTTATTCCGGCTCTTTTTCCCACAGCAAACAAAGTCTGCGGGTGGTGGATATGCTGGAAAAAAACGGAGAAGGCCTCAACTTAACCTATGAGGTTCGGGACGGCATTTTGAAACATTCCAAAGGGTATGGAAGGATTCTTCCGGACAATCCCGGGGAGCTTGCCATATCGGTTGAAGGGCGAGTGGTGAGAATTGCCGACATCATGGCATACCTGAATCATGATCTTGACGATGCTATCCGAAGCAAGGTAATCCAAAAAGAGCAGGTGCCGAAAATTTGTGTGGAAATATTGGGAAAAACTCACTCCGAACGTGCAACCACCATGATTCGTGATTTGATTTTTTCAAGCGGGGAAAATAACGGCCGGTTCCGCCTTCGGATAAGCGATCCGGTTTCTCAGGCGATGAGCATTTTGCGTCAGTTTCTCTATGAAAATGTTTATCGGTCGTATCGTGTTCACAAAGAATTTTTGAAAGCCAAAAAGATCCTCTCCGAACTATATGAGTATTTTATGCAAAACGAAAAGATGCTGCATCAGGAAATGACAAACATGGAAATGATCGAATGCAGCAAAAACGGGCAGCCAAAAGAAAAAGTCATCTGTGATTTCATTGCCAGCATGACCGACCGGTATGCACTGAACCTGTACGCAAAAATCTTTTTCCCCTCTCCCCAGATATAGGGAACCCAAAGGTAACATCCGACCATGAGCGATTATAAAATGGTGAACGAACAGGCATTGGAACCATTTTTGGAATCTTTGAAAAAAATATTTGAAGCCATGAATGCAAAGTATGATGAAGCAGCTTCCTTTTATGGTTTTCAATGCGATGGCTGCGATGAAAATTGCTGCAAAACCCTTTTTTATCATCACACCCACCTGGAATTTTTTTATCTGAAAAAAGGTATGAACCGGCTTCCCCCTGAAACGAAAAAACAGGTTTTTAAAAGGGCGGTGGAAATGGCTACAGAAGCCATCCAGAATGCGGATTCTGAAAAGGAGCATCCCAGAATAATGTGCCCTGCTAATCTTAAGGGCAGGTGTGTTATTTATGAATACCGGCCTATGATCTGCCGTTTGCATGGCATTCCCAGCGAATGGAGTTTTCCTCAAAAAACCGGTGTGAACCGGGCTGTTATCAGTTCGGGTTGTGAAGAGTTCAGCCGCCAATGCAACAAAAAGGAGTATTTTAAATTTGATCGCACGCCCTTGTATTTGAAGCTGTCCGGACTGGAAAAACAATTGAAGGAGCATTTCGGTCTGGAAAAAAAAATTAAAATGACCGTTGCCCAAATCATAACATCCTGATTCTCAATATTACCATGAAAAGTATCGATATAGAAAAAATTGACCAACTTCCGGGATCAAAGCTGTCAGAAAAATCGACATTCAATTTTGAGTGCTATCCTGGAATATCCTGCTTTAATCTTTGCTGTCGAAATTTAAACCTTTTTTTATACCCGTACGATGTCATTCGTTTAAAAAGAAACCTCGGCATTTCATCCGATGAATTTTTGGACACCTACGTGGACATAGTTCTCAGAGACGGAAACCATTTTCCTGATGTTTTGCTGCGTATGGCCGAAGACCGGGAAATGGTGTGCCCTTTT
This sequence comes from Desulfobacteraceae bacterium, assembly GCA_007127235.1. Taxonomy (GTDB): domain Bacteria; phylum Desulfobacterota; class Desulfobacteria; order Desulfobacterales; family SKZT01; genus SKZT01. Next base: position 14,229 of record SKZT01000326.1, on the reverse strand, counting down.
TTATCTGATGCAGGTTGCAGGGTATACCCGGACAGGCCCGACGCATGTCGCAGTTTTCCGGTGGAACAGGGAATGATGTTCGATTCGGAGAAAAAAAATGCCCGGTTGGTTCATTTTTTCAGACCTCCTGATTTTTGCATGGGGCAGCACGAAACCAAAACGTGGACTGTCAGAACCTGGGAAAAAGACCAGGGGGCAGAAAACTACCATGAGATGACTGCTCAGTGGGCAAAGCTGAAAGGACTTTTTCAAAACAACCCATGGGAAAATGAGGGACCCGAAGGGAAAAAAGCCAAAATGGCCTTTATGGCCACCTATAACATGGACCGATTTAGAAATTTTATTTTTAACAGCACTTTTTTGAACCGGTATAAACTGAAATCTTCCATAATAAAAAAGATAAAAAAAAGTGATACGGAGCTGTTAAAACTGGGATTCCAGTGGGTAAAATTTTTCCTGTGGGCCATACCTGCCGACAACATTCGCCTGCGGAAATGACACTCGAAAATTTCTCAAATTGAAATCGCTCAAATCAATCGGAGTGCGAAAGCTGTGCTTTCGCATTTTTGCGAAAACACCTCTCTTAATTCATCGTAGTTATTGCTTACACTTTATGTTCAAGTTTTTACAAAACCCCGAGGGGCATATCTTCCACCTTTTCACCGCCGAGAACATAGCCTCCATCCAGGCGAATAACACTGCCGGTCATATAGTCGGCATCCCTGATTACAAAAAGAACCGCTTTTGCAACATCATCGATGGTTCCTGTTCTTCCGAGAAGGGTATGCTCCAGAATATCATTTTTTTGCCGTTCAGATAAAAGTCCCCATCCCCGGGTACCTTCAGCATGCCGGGTTTCCACAAAACCCAGCATGATTTCATTGACACGCACTTCAGGAGCTCCCATCCTTGCCCAGGTCTCCGTTAAAAGCGAGATACCGCGATTGGCAGACGCGTAGCCGTCATTAAATACCGCTCCTGCCGGCCCGGATCTTCCCACAATACCCGCAATGGAAGAAATGTTGACAACAACACCATCACCCGATTGCTTGAGATAAGGCAGGGCCGCATCGAATACCCACCACTTGGCCCGAAGGGTGGTTGCCATTTCAAGATCCCATTGCTCCCGGGTATAGGGCCCATGGACAACCGGCATTCCCCCCCTTTCAATATTATTGATCACCATGTCCAGCCGGCCGAAATGATCCGCCACCTTTTTAATCAACCCTTCGATATCGCCGGTTTCAAGCAGATTGGTTTTTAAAATCAGATGCTGTGTTCCAACAGCCTTGAAATCTTTTTTCATCTGCTCTACCGACTCAGGCCAGTCAAAGTAATTCAGAGCCACCCTTACCCCTCTTTGTGCAAGCATAAGCCCAATACCTTTTCCTATGCCTTTTACAGCTCCCAATACCAATGCCACCTTGCCCTGTATGTTCATGATCCCGTCTTTTTCCTCCTGATTTTTTTCCGGTCACCTTAGGTTCTTTTGAATCCATTGCAGGCTGATTTTTAAAAGTGCAGCGTCATCAGCTTTTGCCTCCAAAAGCAAACGCTCATCGTATTGCAAGGGTTCCAAAACTCCCCTGTTGAAAATTTTCTCCCTGAAAGCATCGAGGTCATAACAAGCCATATGGAAAGCCATCCGGGTCTTTAGATCAAGAGGTCCCGGAATGAATTGATTTTTCAGGCTGATAATTTCCATCATAAGGTCGTTCATCTCATTGTATATTTCCAACCCCTGGCTTTCAATCCATTGCTTTACACTTATGGGATCGCCACTCTGGAACCCCTGACAGTGAGACTCTTTTAACAGCATGAAATATTCGGTCAAAATTCCGGATTCCCGGTTACGAAAAACCGCCCTGGCAACCGGGTACGCCCGGCAGGAAGATGGCCTGTCAGGGTATACCAGACAGCCTTCTTCGGCCACAAACGGACAGGTTAAGGCATCGTCATAGTTCGGCCTGAGATGAACTATGGGAAGTCCCGATTCAGGACCGGTATGCTGCCGTGTATAAGAACCCAAAAACTCTTCCGAAGAAATCTTCAGGCTGGTTTTCAGGCGAAGAATATCATACGGGGTGAGAAACTGGTTCAAATCACGGCAGCACTCATTAAAACAGGATATGTGCGGTCCGCAGGAAAAACGAAAAACATGGTCTGATGAAACATATTTAAAATCATTATCCATTGATAAGGCTCCCTTAATTCAGCTTTTTTTGGATCTGCTACAGCTTTTCAGAATAACAATGATTATTTGGTCTCGGGGAAGAGACAGTAAGACTGCATCACCCAATGATCAAGTTTTTTGCCAAAACACTTTGCAATTACCGTCATTCTGGCGAAAAAAAGTTTAATATCGTATGGAAAAACCTGGTTATAACGGATTCGGGGGTAATTTGTATATAGAATATCAACATGGAAGCCTGTAGGGGCGGGTTCCAAACCCGCCCTCGTTCCAAATTACCCGAGTGTTGCATTGTGCCTTATAAATTAAGTTCCCTCAAACGTCATTCAATTCATGTAACCAGAGAATAATTTTTATACCCTGGCTCCCACCCAAAGCATGGCAACAAAGAAAAAAATGCAAAAGCACAGCTTTTGCACTCCTTCAACGAGTCACCCCCAAATCCGTTATAACCAGAATATCGATTATCATGATTTTTCCATTTTTGCACCGAATTTTAACCCACCGGTGAGACTAGGGGGAAAGGACCAGGCAAGAATATTTCTAAAATCATGCCAGGTGCCTGCTAAAAGTTCTTGACATTCAAAATGATGGATGATAAATTTGCGCTTTGGTTTCATAGGGTAGTTATCTATTCAAAATTATTGTATATTTGTGCATGGAGACGTTCAAAAGATTTCAAAAAGTATGGGCTCAAGGGATGAGCGAATTTTTAGGAAGGGGGTGGACGGGACTCAAGTACAATATTTTAATGGATGGTTTGTGATTGGATTAAATCAATAACCAATGAATGTTAGGAGGAATAATTAATGCCAAGCTTTGTAATTAACGAAAAATGTGATGGCTGCAAGGGCGGGGACAAAACAGCATGTATGTATATTTGCCCCAATGATTTAATGGTTCTGGATGTCAATGCCATGAAGGCATATAATCAGGAGCCGGATCAGTGCTGGGAGTGTTTTTCATGTGTAAAGATCTGTCCGACCCAGGCAATTGAAGTTCGTGGATACTCTGACTTCGTACCTCTGGGAAGCAGCATTATGCCGATGATGGGTACCGAAGATGTCATGTGGACTTGTAAGTTCAGAAATGGTCTTGTGAAACGCTTTAAGTTCCCCATTCGGACAACTCCGGAAGGTGAAGCAAATGCTTACTCCGATTTGAAGGGTAAAGATTTGGACAGCTACCTGTTATCCACTCAGGAAGCAGATGGCTATACGATTCCCAAGCCACAGGAGACTGCATAGGTTGGTGTTGGAGGAATAAAGGCCTCATTGTTTAACTTGAAATTATTTTTTAGGAGGATAAGATATGGCATTACCAAATAAGGTTGCCGGTGAGCTTAAAGCAGTAAAAGATCCGGAAGTTGAAGAGCGCGAAGTTGATATTTTGATCGTGGGCGGCGGTATGGCAGCCTGCGGCACTGCTTTTGAAATCAAAAAGTGGCTCTCCGATGATCAAACAGTGTTGCTTTGCGACAAAGCCGCCATGGAAAGAAGCGGTGCAGTAGCTCAGGGTCTCTCGGCCATCAACACATATATCGGCGAAAACACCCCTGACGATTACGTTCGCATGGTTCGCAACGACTTGATGGGTCTGGTTCGCGAAGACCTGATCTTTGATCTTGGCTGTCACGTGGATGACTCTGTCCATCTTTTTGAAGAATGGGGACTTCCCATTTGGAAAAAAACCGATGACGGCAAAAACCTGGACGGTAAAAAAGGTTTGAAGGTCGGAACGTTGAAAGGCGGAGCCAAACCGGTTCGTACAGGTAAATGGCAGATCATGATCAACGGCGAATCTTACAAGAGAATCGTTGCCGAAGCAGCCAAAAAAGCACTCGGAGAAGACAACATTATTGAGCGTTGTTTCATCGTTGAGCTTTTGCTGGATGCCAATGTGGAAAATCAGGTGGCAGGAGCTGTCGGATTTTCACTTCGCGAAAACAAAGTATACATCATCAAAGCCAAAACCGTAATGATCGCATGCGGCGGTGCTGTTAACATTTATCAGCCCCGTTCCGTCGGTGAAGGTAAAGGCCGTGCATGGTATCCCGTATGGAACGCCGGTTCTACCTACTATATGGGCGCAAAAGTCGGCGCAGAGCTTTCCATGATGGAAAACCGTTTCACCCCGGCTCGTTTTAAAGACGGATACGGCCCTGTTGGTGCATGGTTCTTGCTGTTCAAGGCCAAAACCCTTAACGGATTGGGTGAAAACTTTGCGGCCAGCCCTGCAGCAAAAGCTGAGCTTGAAAGATATGCACCCTACGGAACCGCTGCCATTACACCGACCTGTCTGCGTAACCACCTGATGCTGTTCGAAATGAAAGAAGGCCGTGGCCCGATTATCATGGATACCGTAACAGCATTGGCCGAACTTGGTAAAACCATGGACAAAAAAGAACTCAAGCACCTTGAAGCCGAAGCCTGGGAAGACTTTTTGGACATGACCTGTGGACAGGCCAACCTGTGGTGCGCCACAAATACCGAGCCTGAGAAGAAAAACTCCGAAGTTATGCCGACCGAACCTTATCTGTTGGGTTCACATTCCGGCTGCTGTGGTTTCTGGTGTTCAGGACCCAATTATGACTGGGTGCCCGATTCATATAAATGGGGCGACGGCGACAAAGTCTACAACCGTATGACCACTGTAAAGGGTCTGTTTACCGCCGGTGATGGTGTTGGCTGCTCCGGTCACAAGTTCTCATCCGGATCTCATGCCGAAGGCCGCATTGTTGCAAAAGAAATGGTCAAATATGTACGTGACCATGCGGATTTCAAACCGGCTATATCCCAGTCAAAAGATGAACTGGTTGACCTGGTTTACAAACCGGTTCGTTTGTTCCTGGAAAACAAAGACTATACCACTGACCTTACCTTCAACCCCGCATACGTCAAACCTGCCGGAATGGCGCTGCGACTGATGAAAGCCACCCATGAATACGGTGCAGGAACCGCTACCTACTACATGACCACCAGCAAAAACCTTGAAATTATCATGGATATGCTCCAGGTCATGAAAGAAGATACCGAGAAACTGGCTGCCGGCGACCTTCACGAACTGATGAGAGCCTGGGAGATCACCCACCGTATCTGGACTGTTGAGTCTCACCTGAGACACATTCAGTTCCGTAAGGAAACCCGTTATCCCGGATTCTACTATCAGGCAGACTATCCTGGACAGGATGACCAGAACTGGTTCTGTTTCGTAAATTCAAAATACGATCCTAAAGCCGGTGCATGGGATGTCTTTAAGAAAGACTACGTCAAAATCATCCCCTAAACTCAAATAAAGGGATTGGTTAAACGAAAATGCCTTTCTTTAAGGACTTGAAATAAAAAAACCTCCAGGTGCCGAAAGGTGCCTGGAGGTTTTTATTAAGTAAAGACTTTTAAGTCGATTTTCATGCGATATCCAAAAGCAACACTAAATCTGGAACTGGAAATTTGAAACCAAAATTTATAAATATTCCCTGTCTTTCCACTCTGTATCAATCAACCCAACGAGTATTTTAAATGATTCATCAAGATGGTTTCAAATTTCCAGTTTCAGATTTTATCGTCAAATCTGATATCTGTTGAGGATATCGTCTATTTTAATATTTGGTCGGCCAATACAAGCCGATTTTAAAAATGAAACTTAAATTCACGGAGGGATAGCATGACAGAGAACAAAGAAGCCTCTGGAAGCGGAAGCATTCTGGTTGTCGGTGGGGGCATCAGTGGTTTGACCGCTGCCCTCGAAGCGGCTGAAGTGGGTTATGAGGTATTCCTGGTTGAAACCAATCCTTATCTGGGAGGAAGAGTAGCGCAATTGAATCAATACTTTCCCAAGCTATGTCCTCCCTCCTGCGGTCTGGAAATCAATTTCAGGCGTATCAAGGAAAATCCTCTGATTCACACCTTCACTCTTGCCGAGGTTGCCAAAGTTGAGGGCGGACCCGGAAATTATAATGTGTCGATTAAACTGAATCCCAGGTATATAAATGAGAATTGCACGGCCTGCAGCGACTGTGTTGAGGTATGTCCTGCCGAGCGAAGCAACGAATTTAATTTCGGCATGGACATGTCAAAAGCCGTTTATCTTCCTTTTGAAATGGCATTTCCAACACAATATGTCATTGATCCTGTCGCTTGCCAGGGAGTGGATTGTGGTAAGTGCGTGGATGTTTGTAAGTACGACGCAATCGATTTGGAGATGAAAGAAAAGACCATTGATCTGCAGGTGGGCTCCATTATATGGGCAACCGGTTGGACGCCTTACGATGCTACCCGCATGGACAAACTGGGTTTTGGGCAGTATCCCAACATTGTTACCAACATGATGCTGGAACGAATGGCCTCTACAAACGGCCCCACTGTCGGAGCCATTCAACGGCCGTCCGACAGCAAAGGGCCCGAGAGTGTCGCTTTTGTTCAGTGTGCCGGGTCCAGAGATGAAAATCATCTTACCTATTGCTCCTATATATGCTGCATGGCGTCTTTAAAGCATGCCACATATATTCGGGAGCGTTTTCCCGATACAAAAATCTATATTTTTTATATCGACATGAGGGCACCTGGTCAGCGTTATGAAAAATTTTACGATAAGATTAAAGAAGACGAAAACGTAATATTCATTAAGGGAAAAGTTGCGGAGGTTATTGAAAATCCGGATAACAATAATGTCACCGTGGTTGCAGAAAATGCCGTCACCGGCGAAAAGGTAAGACAGGAAGTCGAATTGGTCGTTCTTGCCACTGGAATGCAGCCTACAGCGGCTCTGAGCAAACTGCCCGGCGATTTGAAAATCAGTGAAGAAGGCTTCATGATCAATGATTTTGACAAAGGCGGCATGTTTGCAGCCGGATGTGCCAACAAACCGGCAGATGTGGTTTCATCTAACCAGAACGCAACGGGAATGGCCCTTAAGGCAATTCAAACCCTGGTGAACAGGTAGGGGAGGTTATCCATGGATAAAAAATTTGGTGCATATATCTGTACAGGATGCGGCATCGGGGAAGCTTTAGACATTGATGCGTTGAAAGACGTGGCAGAAGAAGAAGCATGGCCGGTTAAAACGCATCCGTTTTTCTGTGGCAAAGAAGGTGTTGAACTCATTAAAAGAGATATCGAGAAGGGAACCAACACCATTATTATCGGTGCATGTTCCAGGAGAGTCAATTGGGATGTATTTCGTTTCGAAGGATGCATGCTCGACCGGTTGAATCTGCGCGAGCAGGTGGTTTGGTCACATCCGAGATCCGAGTTTCCTGCACTGACCGAAGAACAAAAAGATGACGGGGTTCACTTTGATCGTCTTCAAATGCTTGCCGAGGATTACCTTCGCATGTCCATGGCAAAGATGGAAAAGGTCAAGTTTCCCGAAGCTTATAAGCTTGAAGAATTCAGTGATAAAATTTTGGTTATCGGTGGCGGTGTTACCGGTATGAACGCGGCACTGGATGCCGCAAACGCCGGGTATACCGTTACAATTGTTGAAAAAGAGGCCGCACTGGGAGGCTATGCAAAAACCCTTTACAAACAGCTTCCCCTCAAAATGCCTTTTGATTCGCTTATCCCGCCCATGGTTGATGACCTGATCAATAAAGTCAAAGCCGAGTCCAAAATCACCATAAAAAACAAAACCGAAGTTGCACGTCTGGCAGGTCAGCCCGGTGACTTCACGGTGACATTTAAAACCCCGGGGGAAAAAATAGAGTTTGATGTACCCTATCCGCTCCCGGAAGAGATGAAGTATGATGAGGATGGAAAAGAACTGGAGCAGGAAGCCTTGGTGGAAAAATACAAGGCATATAATGAAGGCCGCCGGGATATTCTGACATTTGATCCCAACGGCGAAAAATTCGGAGCCGTCGTCCTGGCAGCCGGATGGCGTCCATATAAAGCAAAAGAAGGCGAGTTTGCACATTTGGGCTATGGCGAAATAGCCGATGTGGTATCCAACCATGAGTTCGAGCAGATTGCTTCCAGCGGAAAACTGGTTCGTCCTTCTGATGGCAAAGAAGCCAAATCAGTGGTTTTCATTCAAAGCCCCGGCCAGGGTAATGACAGGGATTTTGAATTTGGCGGATCCGTTCTCAGTATGGTAGGACTGAAACATGCCAAGTATGTCCGGGAATACTACCCTGAAGATGGCAAATCATTCGTGTTTTATCAGCATATGAGAACCCCCGGCTTGTTGGAAAATTTTTATAAAAAAATTCAGCAGGACCCGGCAATTTTCTTAACCAAAGGTGAAGTCATCAAGGTTGAAAGAAATGGTGACGGGCTGGTGGTTGAAGCCGATAACACACTTCTGGGCGAAAAGGTTCAGGTCAAAGCCGATATGGTTGTACTGGCTTTGGGAATGGTTCCCAAAACCGTCGATGAACCTGTTGTCAACATGGCATATCGTCAGGGTCCCGCATTCAGGGACATTGACCTTTTTGAAGGGTACGTGGACTCCAACTTTATCTGTTTTCCGTATGAGACACAGAGATCGGGTATCTATGCAGCAGGGCCTATCCGGAGAACCATGACCATCGAAGAATCTCTTGAAGATTCCACGGGTGCTACCCTGAAAGCCATTCAGAGCCTGGTCTGTTCCGAGCATGGCAAATCCGTACATCCCCGATCCGGTGATATCACATTCCCGGATTTCTTTTTCCAGCGCTGCACCCAGTGTAAACGCTGCACTCAGGAATGTCCTTTCGGTGCTTTGGACGATGATGAAAAAGGCACGCCAAAAACCAACCCGACCCGCTGCCGCAGATGTGGAACCTGTATGGGAGCATGCCCGGAACGTATCATCAGCTTTGTCGATTATAGTCCCGACAGTGTCGGCTCCATGGTCAAATCCGTTCAGGTACCCTCTGAAGACGACTATGAAGAACCCCCCATGAGAGTTCTGGGTCTGGTCTGCGAAAACGATGCATATCCCGCATTGGATATCGCTGGCTTAAACCGCTTGAGCTATTCAGCGGATGTACGATTCATACCGGTACGCTGCTTGGGCTCCATGAATGTTATCTGGATCAAAGATGCGCTTTCCCAGGGAATGGACGGTGTCTTTTTGGTGGGATGCAAACACGGCGATGACTACCAATGCCATTTTATCAAAGGCAGTGAACTTGCTGAAATCCGGGTTAAGAAAATCGGGGAGGCCCTCACCAGTCTCGCACTGGAGGAAGAACGAGTGGCAATGTTCCAAGTAGCTATTGATGAATATGATAAGCTTCCGGGTATCATCAACAAATTTGTTGAAGACATTGAAGCTATCGGACCAAACCCGTTCAAGGGATTTTAGCACATCATGAAAATGTGGTATTATTCGCTGTTGTTAATCTAACCCTGTCCAGCGTGGAGGTGCTTAAATGGCAGAACCCTATATGATAGAACCTGATGTTAAATTTATTAAAGAAATAGGTGTACTGGGAGGTGAAGACCTCAAAAAGTGTTACCAGTGCGCCACATGCTCGGTGGTATGCCCGATTTCTCCGGACAATCATCCATTTCCCCGAAAGGAAATGATTGCCGCTTCCTGGGGATTGAAAGACCGGCTGGTGGGCAACGCTGATATCTGGCTTTGCCACAACTGCGGAGACTGCTCCACCTATTGTCCCCGCGAAGCCAAGCCCGGCGATGTTCTTGCGGCCTGCAGGGCATACGCCATTACAGACTATGCAGTACCCAAAAAACTGGGACAGATGGTCAACGATCCCAAAAAACTTTGGTTACTTTTGGCTTTTCCCGCAGTGCTTTTTATCGTTCTGGGGATGGTTCTCAAGGTGTTCGGCATACACTGGCTCAATTTTTCACCCACCGGTGATGAAATCGTGCATGCCAAATTCTTTTCCACATGGTTGGTTGACCTGATATTTATCCCGGCTGCAATTTTCGCGGTAACGGTTTTTGCAATCGGTGTAAAGCGTTTTCTTCACGACATTCACCAGAACGCGTTAATGGAAGGAAAAACCGATAAGGAAAAAATCGATCCTGTGGGCTTCGTTAAGGCCCTCGGGCGGGTAATTCCCACCATTTTAAAACATAGAAAGTTCAGCCAGTGTACTGAAAACGTTGAACGTGCCACTCCTCATATGATGGTGCTTTTCGGATTTATCGGACTTTTTATTGTCACCAATATTTTCTTTGTAACACTTTATGTTTTCCAGATTCACGGCCCCTATTCGCAGTTGAATCCGGTTAAATGGCTGGCAAACGTAGCCGGTGTGGCGCTTATCATCGGTGCTTTGCTGATGATCAAAAACCGCCTGGATAAACCCGAGCAAAATACAACCTACAAAGACTGGTCTCTTATCGGACTGGTGCTGGCACTGGGTGTTTCAGGCATGCTGGCCCAAATGACCCGCCTTGCGGGAGCAGCCAACCTGAGCTACTTTGTTTACTTCATTCACCTGGTATTCGTATTTTGCCTGTTTGTTTATGTGCCATATTCAAAGCTTGCCCACCTGGTTTATCGAACGTTGGCCATGGGCTATGCGGAATATTCCAACCGGAAATAGCCGCCAATAAAAATTAGTTTATTAAAAAAAGGGAAACCGGTAATACCGGTTTCCCTTTTTTGCTTGCAAAACCGGAGTGCGAAAGTTGTACTTTCGCCTGACCGGCTGAAAGCCGCGTCAAATAACAGTCCCCAAAAAAAACAATGGCAAAAACAATCACCACAACAGACTTCAATGCAAAAAATGCACTCCGTTTTGTTAGAAAAAGGAAGAAACGGGAGCGCAAACGTCCCCCCCTTTTGGAAAACTGGTCTTTACCCACACTTAACACACGGGGTTAAGAATGAAAAGCAGTCATACAAGACCGGCTTCTGATTGTGAATGGTATTGAAATAAATGGAGATGCGGCTTTGATTATTATTGAATGGTATGGTATTTAAATCGTAAGGATATTAAACACAGTAACCATTTCCTCTGAGCGATTTATGGATCTTTTTGAAGAATTTTTTAAAATTGCAAGGCAGTTTGATAAAATGCATGTCCAATATGCGCTTATTGGCGGCATTGCAATGGCATTCCATGACGAACCGCGGTTTACCAAAGATATCGACTTTTTAGTACTGCCGGAAGAGCTTGAAAAAGTCAGAAAGGCACTAAAGGAAATTGAGTATTTCGAATCAGCTGAGCCCTGGACTTTCAAATCATCAGGAGTGACATTGCACAGGTTCATGAAAGTGGACGGCGAACGGCACATGATCATTGATATCTTGCTGGCAACTAATGAAAGACACAGACAAATCATAAAACGTTGCATTGAAGATGAGTGGAAAGATGGAGTAATCAAAATTATCTCCAAGCAAGATCTAATATGGATGAAACAACAAAGAAATTCAGATCAGGACCGGGTGGATATTCGGACATTAAACAATGACGAGGATTGAAAAAATTATACTTGATATCAGTGAAATGCTCGAATTTTATCATAAAATCGAACTGCATAAATCCGAGCGACGCAAGACCGCAAAAAAGGAGACAGTGAAAGAATCACAACAGGAAGCGAATCAATACATTCATGAAACCGGAAAGTCACATAGAGGTGTTCAATGAAAAAATTCTGATTGTAATGGATTTGGGGGTGAGGGGTGGTTTGTTGAAGGAGTGCAAAAGCTGTGCTTTTGATTTTTTTTCTCGCACCCATGCTCTGCGTGAGACGCAAACATTTCCCTACTATACCCGTTACGACTGCAGGGGTAAAAGGTCTGCCTAAAACCTGTCGAGACAACTTCAATTATTGCTGGTTTCGTATGCATTCCCACGCAGAGCGTGGGAAAGAGGGTAAAACAATTTTTCCCTGGTTACATGAATTGAATGAGCTTTGAGAGCATTTAATATATGTGGCACAATGCAAAACTCGGGGAATCTGGAACTGGGGCGGGTTTGGAACCCGCCCCTACAGATTTACGCCACTGTGTGCTCTATCAACCATTCACCCCCAAATTCGTTATAACCAGAAAAAATTCCTGGTTGCCGTGCTGCTGGTCATGTTGAACGTGGGCGTGACTTATGCCGACGCTTAAGTCTAACAGTAGTGTGGTTTTTTATAAAAATTTTGTAACCCCTCGTAATTTAACTGGACTTTGGCGCCCATTGGAAGTGATTGTTTTCTTGTTACAGGATTTTTTGTACTTCCTGGTGGAGCCGCCGGTTACCCGAGCGGCTCCACCACAGATCCGGACTGGGGTGATGAAAATTGTCCCAAGATTGGCCTGAAAAATCCTCAGAGTTTTGTTCTGGTGCAGATTCCTTATATATTAGGTTTCGGGGTTCCTGTTTTAGGTATCTACAATTTGTTCTCTCCATATCCTGTCACCTGACACCCGAAACCTGACACCAAATTCCCTGGCACTTAATTTTCGGAACAGATTCTTGATGATAAAACAATTCCCAAAACCGGGTGATTTTCATCACCCCAGCTACAATCCGAGCCACGTGTTAAAGGCCATGGGGATGAACGAAAATGAAGCAAACGAATGTGTTCGTTTCAGCTGGTGTCATCTGACGCCGGAAGTTGATTGGAATGCTGTTGCCAACAGGATTTCTGACACCAGGAGATAAGGTGACTTCCAAAACCCACACTTTGTTACCAAGGTATCTTTAATCTCCGGGGCAAGGGTGGAGATTAAAACATTCCATAAAAATGTTTAAGCACCTGGTAAATAAGTGGGATAAATATGGCCGGAAGCATATTGCCGATCTTTATTTTTTTGATTTCCAAAAGGCTGATGCCGATGGCAAAAATCAGCAGCCCGCCGACGGCAGACATCTGGGAGACCACTTCCGGCAACAGCAGGGGCTTGATCCAAGATGCGGTCATTGTGATAAGGCCCTGATAAACAAAAACCGAGATAGCAGAAAAAAGTACGCCGATTCCAAGGGTTGATGCAAATATGATGGATCCGATCCCGTCGAGGATAGATTTTGCAAACAGCGTCTGGTGGTTTCCGGTCAGCCCGCTTTCCAGTGAACCCACAATGGCCATGGCCCCCACACAATAAAGCAGGCTGGCGGTTACAAATCCTTTTGAAATCCCTGCGCTGTCCCCTGAAAGCCGCCTTCCTATCCAGTTGCCAAATTGCTCCAGCCTGTCTTCGATCCGTATCAGCTCTCCGATAAAGCTTCCCACTGCAAGACTTATAATAACCATCAGGATCGCATCGGTTTGAATCGCGGCTTTAATGCCTATCAGCACAACTGCAAGACCGATTGCATGCATGATGGTCTTACTGTATTTTTCAGGTATGTTGCCCTTGAACAACAAACCGATAAGGCTTCCAACGATAATGCTCAACGTATTGACTATGGTCCCGAGCAATTTTTCGTTTCCTCCTGTAAATGATTTGAGTGTAACCTGTTTGTGTGAAATGAGCTGGAAGCCTGTAAGACCGGAGACCGGAGTGCGAAAGTTGTACTTTCGCGCCTGACCGGCTGCAAGCCGGTCCACCTGAAAAACAGATATGTTAACCAGAAACAGGTTTACGTTATACAAATTCATTCCCACTGCAGAGCCTCGCATACCACAGAATCCATTTTTTTTGCACCTCCGCTTGCACACTACGCCTCTGTGCGAATCAATTCGCACCTACATGTAAATCCACACCCGGTGCAAACAAAATGTAGGTGCGAATTCATTCGCACTGCGGAGACTCGCACACCCACCAGGTTCGTTTTTCGCACATCCGCTTGCACACACGCCTCTGTGCGAATTAATTCGCACCTACATGTAATCCCACACCCTATGCAAACAAAATATGTAGGTGGGAATTCATTCGCAAAGCCTAAACCCGTATTTGGTTGACACATCTGTTTTTCAGATTAACCGGCTTGCAGCCGGTCTGCCGCGAAAGTGCAACTTTCGCACTCCACCTTTTCGAATTTTTAATTCATCCAACTTTTGACGTATAGGAACTATTTAATGCCAGCATAAAAAAAGCATCAGGCTTGCTTCATAAAAAATAACCTGATGCTTCAATTAGATGTAGGTTTTTGAGCTACTGTATCAGAGTTTGCTTTCAGCGTCTTCTACAACTTTGTG
>SKZT01000022.1 GCA_007127235.1 Desulfobacteraceae bacterium | reverse complement strand
CCCACCCTCCCCCAAAGGGAGAGGGAGTATAGGAGTTTCCGGACAGGCACTGCTAATTATTGATGGGCATGATGGTTTGCCCGTGTTTGAGCACGATAAATTCGTCCTGGTCAAGCCCGGCCTTTTCGGCTGCTCTGGCCAATCTTTCAGGGGGTTCATCAAGGGGTTCATCGGTGAGCATGAATGTGCCCCAGTGAATCCCCACCGATTTTGAAGCCCTGATGTCCTGGTGAACCTTTACCGATTCTTCCGGTGAAATATGATATTTGGCCATAAACCACCTGGGTTCGTATGCACCTATGGGAATGGCTGCAAGGTCGATCTTTCCGAATTTTTTTCCAATTTGGTTGAAATGGGGGCAATAACCGGAATCCCCGGAAAAAAAGAATCGAAAGTCGTGAGCTTCAATTACCCACCCGGCCCAAAGGGTCCGGTTTTTTGAAAGTAGGTTTCTTTTGCTCCAGTGCTGAACAGGCACGGCGGTGATAGAAAAGTTTTCCAAAACTTTATTTTCCCACCAATCCATTTCCACTACCCGGGCAATTCCGCGTTTGGAAAACCATTTTTTCAAGCCCAGAGGGACAAAAAAAATGGTGTCTTTACCTCCCTGTCTGTTGAAAAGCTGTAACACCGAAGGTTCATCCAGAGCATCATAATGATCATGGGAGATAAACACCATGTGAATCGGGGGAAGATTTTCCATGGATATACCGGGGGGCACCACTCTTTTCGGGCCCGCCCATTGAACCGGTGACGATCTTTGAGAAAACAAAGGATCGGTAAGGATGTTTTTGCCACCCAATTGCAAAAGCACAGTGGCATGGCCGATCCATGTCATTGTGGTCTCATGCTTATTGTCCCTGAGAAATCGGAGGTCATTTTCGGCCATTTCAAATTGATAACTTTCCGGACCCGGCCTTTTTTTAAAAAATACATCCCATCGCCATTTCAGAAAATCCCAAAATGTATTATCTTTGCTCAGATATGAATTTCTAAAACCGTTATGGGTATGATGGGGCTTTGCCGAAGTGGAAGGTTGCGACGCGCAGCCGACCATGCAAAAAAGGCTGATGGTGAAAAATATGTTTTTAACTGTGATTAAAGGTGTTTTTTCTGAACTCATGGATAATTCCGAGGCTAAAATTAATGGTGTTTAACTAAACCAGGCATCATACAAGGATTCGTTAAAAAAATAAACTTTTAATCTAAACTAAATTGAGCGATTCCCGAAATGAAATCGCTCAATTTAGTAGAAGTTACTTGAAAAATTCTTGTTGGGCGGATATAAAACGGATTTAATAAAGGGATTGCCACCAACCTTTTTAAATTTAACAGGGATTTTCCAATGGTTTTCTGTAAAAATAAGGGGATCGAATTTTTGGAATCTGCTGGAAAAAAGGATCCTTCAATATGCCGAACTTTATTGGAAGCTGTTGAAGAAGTATCCGACGGTATTTTGATCACCGACAAGGACCGTTTGATCCGTTATGTTAACCCGGCTTTTGAGAAAATCAGCGGGCTTTCAGCCAAAGAAGTCATCGGCAATAAACTGGATACGATCTGGCGTGATCATAACGAAAATGAATCGCCGGATAATGTCTTGTATGCGTTGAACCAAGAAGACTCCTGGAAAGGCCGGATGGTTGGAAAGCGAAAAGATGGGGATTTATATGAAGCTGAAAACATCGTTTCCATTGTTCGGGATTCATCAGAAAATGTCGTTGGTTATGTGAATGTTTGCCGGGACGTTACCCATGAAGTAAAATTGGAAAAACAGCTTATCCAGGCACAAAGAATGCAGGCGATTGGAACCCTGGCAGGGGGAATTGCTCACGATTTCAACAATATTCTCTCCGCTATCATGGGATATACGGAAATCTGCATGCTTCAGGCTTCCGAAGATTCCGAGATTTCCAGAAGGCTTGGGCGGGTAATGTACGCATGCCAGCGAGCCAGGGAATTGGTCAAACAAATACTGACGTTCGGCCGGCATCAGGAGCAGGCTCAGGGACGCGTTCAGATCCATCTGATTGTTAAAGAAGCCCTGAAGCTGCTGCGGGCATCGCTTCCATCAACCATTGAAATTCAGCGGGAGATCCGTACAGACTCCAGTTATATTCTGGCAGATCCGACACAGATTCATCAGGTCTTAATGAATCTGTGCACCAATGCTGCTCATGCTATGGGAAAAAACGGCGGAATCCTGCGTGTGGCATTGGAGGATGTTTTTCTTGACATCGAAGAAGTCAAAAAGTTTAATGGCCTGGCTCCCGGTCATTATGTGCGCCTAAAAGTGAGTGATAACGGCCATGGTATGACCCCGGAAATCATGGACCGTATTTTTGATCCCTTTTTTACCACCAAAAAGCCCGATGAAGGCACGGGCATGGGCTTGGCCATGGTTCAAAATATTGTCAGAAACCATGGTGGAAGAGTTTTTGTCGAAAGCCAACCCGGGAAGGGTTCCGTGTTTGAGGTTTATTTTCCTCGAAGTACCGGCGAACCCATATTGGAGAAAAAATCGACATCGCACCTTCCCAGGGGTAAAGAACGAATATTGCTGGTGGATGACGAAGAAGATATCGTAATTATGGCCGAAGAAATGCTCGAAAGCCTTGGATATACGGTTATGTCAACTGTAAGCAGTCCCGAGGCGCTTAAATGGTTCGACCAGGCCCCCGATCAGTTTGACCTTATCATCACAGACCAGACAATGCCCATGATGACCGGGTCGGAATTGGCTGACCGTGTGCTCAATATCAGACCTGATATGACCGTTATTTTGTGTACCGGTTTCAGCGATACGGTTTTGCCGGATGTTAGCGGGTTTCCAAACATCAAAGCGGTTATTATAAAACCGTTTATTATACAGGAAATAGCCCTGACCGTCCGAAAAGTATTGGATAGCTGATTTGTTTGAGGTTTTTATGGATGTTGTTTTATTATCCCGCTTGCAGTTTGCATTGACCACCGCTTTTCATATCATTTTTCCCACCTTGACTATCGGGCTGGCTATTTATCTGGTAGTTGTCGAACTTCTGTGGCTAAAGACCAGGTTGGAAATATATTACCGCATGTATCGGTTCTGGGTGAAAATTTTCGCCATTCATTTTGCGGTGGGTGTTGTCACGGGAATTACCCTGGAGTTCCAATTCGGAACCAACTTTGCCCGTTTTTCTCAGGCGGTGGCCAATATCATGGCCCCCCTGCTGGCATATGAGGCCATGACCGCTTTTTTTCTGGAAGCCGGGTTTCTTGGAATTATGCTTTTTGGCTGGAAACGGGTGCCGCCTGTGATCCACTTTCTATCCACATGCCTGGTTGCCTTCGGGGCTTCATTATCGGCTTTCTGGATTATGGCCGCCAATGCGTGGATGCAAACTCCGGCAGGATATGAGCTTGTGGATGGTCAATTTATGGTAACCAGCTTCAAAGATGCCATTTTTAATCCCTCATTTTCCTCCCATTTAATTCACATGCTTATGGCCTCATATGTAACCGCAGCTTTTGCGGTTGCCGGTATCAGTGCGTATTTTCTCCTGAAAAAACAGCATGTCTTTTTTTATCGCAAATCCATGGCGATAGCCCTTATTATGGCGGCCCTTTTTGCACCGCTGCAAATTTTTGTGGGCGATTGGAAAGGTCTGGTGGTGGCGGAACATCAGCCGGCAAAACTGGCGGCCATGGAAGCCCATTGGGAAACGAACCGGGACCAGGGAGCGGCGCTCATTTTGTTTGCAATCCCTGATATGAAAAATGAAAAAAATCATTTTGAAATCAGTATCGACAACATGCTCAGCTGGCTTATCACACGTTCTTCCCATGGCGAAGTAAAAGGTCTTCTTGAATTTACGAAAGATGAAAGGCCCAATGTTCCCATCACCTTTTTCAGCTTCCGGATCATGGCGGGAATCGGTTTTATTTTTGTTTTTGTTATGCTCTGGGCCGGTGTGCTTTGGTTGCGCAAAAAAATATATGATACCCCTCTGTTTTTAAAGGCTCTTGTGGCTGTGCAACCTTTGGGATTTATTGCGACCATTTCCGGATGGATTACTACGGAGGTCGGTCGTCAACCATGGGTGGTCTATGGACTTATGCGCACTGAAGACGGAGTTTCCCCCATTGCGGCAGGTAACGTGATATGGTCCCTTTCCATGTTTATGATATTTTTCGGCATTATTGGTGCCAGTTATATGTATTATACCCTCCGTATGCTCAGACGCGGCCCTGACCTGGAAAGTCCCATCCCGCCCATTCAGCGTATGGCCGGGGTGCGGCCACTTCAATCCGAAAACGGAATTTAAACCTGCAAAAGGAGGTTTTTTAGGTGGATCTTGTTCATCTGTGGATCTTTTTGGTTGGCCTTGTCATAATCCTTTATGTGGTGCTGGATGGTTTCAGTCTGGGGATAGGCCTTTTGTTTCCGTTTGCTGAAAATGAAGAAGAGCGTGATGTGATGATGGCAAGCATAGCCCCGGTATGGGATGCCAACCAGACCTGGATTGTTTTTGGTGGTGGCGCTTTGTTTGCTTCCTTTCCAAAAATTTACACCATACTTTTCAGCGCTCTTTATATTCCCCTGTTCACTTTTCTTTTCGGTCTCATTTTCAGAGGGGTTGCTTTTGAATTCAGGGCGAATACACAAGATAAAGCCAAGTGGAACGGGGCTTTTTTCGGCGGATGTCTGGTGGCGACCATAGGGCAGGGATTAACCCTTGGGGCTTATATCTCGGGTATTCGGACAGATGAAGGGGGTTTTGCCGGGGGTGCCTTTGACTGGCTTTCTCCCTTTTCGGTGATGGTGGCTGTGGCCCTGGTGGCCGGTTACATGCTCCTGGGGGCCACCTATCTGCTCATAAAAACCACCGGAAACGTTCGCGACCGCGCTTTTCGTCAGGCGTTTTATGCAGTGCTTGCCGTTGCATTTTTTATGATTGTCGTCAGTATATGGACCCCTTACAAAGATCCGGCTATATGGGCACGATGGTTCAGTGAGCCTCGTGTTTACTGGGTATGGACTTTCCCCTTGCTGGGAATTATATCTTTTATTCTGATTTTGGACCATTTAAAAAAACGGCAGGAACTTTCCCCTTTTATCCTGAGCATTCTTTTGTTTCTCTCGGCATACCTGGGGCTGCAAGCGGCCATTTACCCTTATGCGATTTTACCGGATGTGACCATTTATGAAGCTGCCGCACAACGGGAAACACTCATTTTTATTCTATGGGGCGTGGCATTTATACTTCCTGTGGTGCTGGCCTACACCATTTACAGTTATTGGGTTTTTAAAGGCAAGGTTACTGCCGAAGAAAGCTATCACTGATTTCGAATATGTCCTTAATGCATACCGATCTAAAAGATCTTAAAGAATCCAACGAGTTTTTGAATCTGCTTTTAGACAACATGGACTCCGCTGTTTTAATCGCTGATGAAAATTTTCGTATTTTTCAGGTTAACAATTCTTTTCTCGAATTATTTGACAATGCCGCGGAAACGGTTGTGGACAAAAAATTTGGAACAGTTTCCGGATGTGTTTATACCATCATGGAAAATTTGCCCTGCGGAGAGACATCGGCCTGCAGCAATTGCGCCCTAAGACAATCGGTGATGCGGACACTGCTGGAAAAAGTACCCATAGACAAAGCCGAATTCAACCGGTCTTTTTATATCAACAGTCGTCTTGTAGAAAAATACATGCGTTTCAGCACACGGTTTATTAAATTTCACGGACGAAAAATGATCTTGGTGCTGATTTATGATGTCACTGCCCTCGAATTCCAAAAAAGAGAGCTGCAAAAAAAGCAAGCTCAGATCGACATCGATCTTGCCGCTGCTGCTGAAATTCAAAAAAGTCTGCTTCCAGATGCGGTTCCGGATTCAGAACGGATTCAAATAGCCTGGAAATTCCAACCCTCGGAAAAAATCGGGGGCGATATTTTCAATATTCACTATCCTGAACAAAACCAAATCGGTCTTTATATGCTCGATGTCTGCGGTCATGGAGTTTCCGCCGCTCTTATCGCCGTAGCCGTTTCCCAGTTTTTTACCAGTAAAACCAATCTTTTGGGAAAAAAAACAACCCTCCAGGCCCCGGAAAAAGTTCTCGACAGCTTAAACAAGGCTTTTCCCTTTGAGCGCTTCGACAGTTTTTTTTCCATCAGCTACATTACCATCGACAGCCTTACAGGGATACTAACCTATAGCTGCGCGGGACATCCCCCCCTGGTTATTATCAGAAAGGACAATCACCTCCGGATTCTCCACAAGCACGGCCCGGTGATCGGTGTCGACACTAACGTAATGTACGAACAAGAGCAGAAACAGCTTTATCCAGGAGACAAGATCGTTTTATATACCGATGGGATTTTGGAATTGTGCAACAAAGACGGAGAATTTTTCGGTAAAAACAGGTTTTATCGTATATTGAAAAAATACGGAGAAAAAAGTCCGGAACAACTCATAGAAATCATTTAT
>SKZT01000300.1 GCA_007127235.1 Desulfobacteraceae bacterium | reverse complement strand
GCGAGGTGCGATGTTCAGGTTTTCTTCTTTTAATGGCTGAAGGTATAGCGCCTTGGCCACAGCCATGCGTACCAGATCTTTCGCTTTAAGGGTTGCCAGCTCGGGTTGTTCCATATGCACCCAGGAGTCCTGGTTGCGAATATTGACAAACTCAAGCATATATTTATTGAGCCCTGATGCTGTCAAGGTTTCCTGAAAAAGAGGCTCGTGGGTCTTGGGTGAGCAGGCCGCTACTACAATTCGGTTCAGGTTTTCTTCCCTGATCTTGTCACTGATAATATTCTGGCTGTCCTGGGAGCATGAATAGAGATTGTCTGAAACATATACCACATTGGGAAGGGTGCCCGCATAATCACGCACAGCAGGAACATCCACTGTTCCACTGATATTGATGCCACAATGGCAGACAAAAACCCCGATTCGAGGTGTTTCACCCCGGATATCCCGTTCTGCGGGAGATTCTGCCTGGAAAGTCAGACTTCCACGTCCGGCCGCCAGATCAGCGCCTGCACACAGTGCTGCACTGCCAGCTTCGATAACGGATTGGGGGATATCCTTGGGACCGGCAAACGCTCCGCAGACATAAATACCTTCACGCCCGGTGGCAGTGGGGGCAAATTCATCCACTCGGCAAAATCCGCCTTCGGTTAACTTCAAATCCATACTGTAGGCCAGATTTTGCAATTTAGGAGAAGTCTCCAGTCCGATGGAAAGAATTACCAAATCAAAAAGCTCGGTTATAATTTTGCCGGAGTCATCTACATAACGAAGCTCCAAATTCCTGCTCAGATTATTCGGTGACACGGTATGAATCCTGCTTCGTACAAAGCGAATCGCGTGCTTTTCCCGGGCTTCGTTATAACAATCTTCGAACCCTTTACCATGGGTGCGCATATCCATGTAAAATATGGCGCATTCCAAAGGATGATCAGCGTGTTCCTTGGCAATAATGGCCTGTTTGATGGCGTACATGCAGCAAACCGATGAACAGTAGAAATGATCGGATTTGTTCAGATCGCGTGATCCGACACACTGTAACCACGCAATTTTTTTAGGTTCCCGCTGATCCGAACGACAAACCAAATGACCACTGGTGGGCCCGGAAGCCGAAAGTATCCGTTCGAACTCAAGAGAAGTCATTACATCGGGGTGAGCACCATAACTCAGATTTTCCTGCACCGATGGATCAAACGCATGAAATCCCGGCGCCAGAATCACAGCACCAACTTTAAGATGTAACATTTTTTCCTTTTCATCCAGACAGACAGCGTCTGCTGGGCAAACCTTGACACAAGCGCCGCATTTACCTTTTTTGATAAAGTAAATACATTTTTTTTCATCGATAAGATATTTGAGGGGGACTGCCTGAGGGTATAATACATACGCAGCCTTACGCTTACTCAGCCCCTGATTGTAGATATCTATGACTTTCTTGGGACATTTTTCGGCACATATGCCGCAGGCGATACATTTTTCCATGTCGATATATCGCGGGCGCTGTCTTACAGAGACTGTAAAATCGCCCCTGGTGCCTGAAACGGACTGAATATCGGCCAGAGTAAGAATTTCAATATTTGGATGGCGACCTACTTCCACCAATTTCGGACTCATAATGCACATGGAGCAATCATTGGTGGGAAAAGTCTTGTCCAGCATGGCCATGACACCCCCAATCGCAGCATCACGCTCCACCAGATACACCTTGTAGCCATGGTTGGCCAAATCCAAAGACGCCTGAATTCCGGCAATACCGCCCCCGGCCACCAGTACGGCACCGGTTGTATTTTTGTTCATGAATATTCCTCCGTATATTGAGCTTGTTAAAACACATGACAAACAAAGCGATAAGCTTGCAAAGCTTCAACATACCCGGGAGCGGAAAATAAACCGAACAGACTCTGAATGATAAGGGAGGCTTGAAAAAGGAAAGTCAGTTTTTCGGCAATACACAACGCACCCTACCGAACCCGGGTAGGATATTTTGAACACGTCATGTAAAACCAAAAAATCGCTTCATTAAAATCAGGATATTGTTATAATGTTCGAAATCTTAAAAAAAATCTTTTTTATAGGTTCTCAAAAAATCGAAAAAAATTTATAATCTTTTTTTTGGGGCGATGTCAATAAAAATAACATTAAGGCATATCAGAGCAGGTAGCTCAGTTTTATTCTCATCATCTATTATAAAAACCGACAACCACGAAAGGAGACAAGTGAATGGAAACACAAAAAATGTACGTATTACCAAAACTTTCCTACGACTACGATGCACTGGCCCCGGTTATCTCGGAAAATTTGTTGAAGCTGCACCACGAAAAGCACCATGCAGCTTATGTCAATGGGGCAAATGCCATTCTTCAAAAGATGGACAAGGCCAAAAGCGAGAACGCCGATTTTGACACGAAGGCAACATTCAAGGAACTCTCGTTTCACATCGGAGGGCATTTGCTTCATTCGCTGTTCTGGGAGAACCTGGCCCCTAAAGGCAAAGGTGGAGGGGAGAAGCCGTCAAATACAATCGCGAAAGTAATCGACGAAGAGTTCGGCTCATTGGATCGGTTCAAAAAAATATTTTCGCAGGCTGCGATAAGTGCCGAGGGTTCAGGCTGGGCAGCGCTCACGTTTTGCAAAAAGACAAACAGACCCATCATCATGCAGGTGGAAAAGCACAACACCAACGTTTACCCCATGTTCAGGATTCTGATGGTTCTGGATGTCTGGGAGCATGCGTATTACCTTGATTACAAAAACGACAGAGGCAAGTTCGTCGAAGCGTTCTGGGACATTGTGAACTGGACAGAGGTAAACAACAGGCTTGAGGATCTTCTGAAAAGTTAATCACCTGGAAGGATGACATATTATAGCCGGTGGCTCCAGCCGGCTATAATACAAAAAGACGATGCAAGTGGCTTTTTAACTCCTGATGTTTCGGTGCCGTTATTCCTGGGAGAATGCGAGGATTTAGCCGCCGATGAAGATACGGCCAACGGATGGAAACTGGGGCGGCCCGATATACCGCCAACATCCCCCTCTCCCTCTGGGAGAGGGGGCAGGGGTGAGGGCAAAAGTGGCGAAGGCCAAAAAATACCTATACCGCCCAATATTTTCAAAAACGCCCGTTACCTGAACCAACAAGGAATTTGGGGGGCGTTTCTGGAGTAAAGACGTTTTACAGCAAATTGATTCGATTTTGAAGCCACTGTGGCAGAAGGTTCACTTGCCCTCACCCCAACCCCTCTCCCAAAGGGAGAGGGGCTTAGAAGAACCCTCTTTTTAGAAGAACCCTCTTTTTAGAAGAACCCTCTTTTTAGAAGAACCCTCTTTATTGGATGGTAAAATAACAATAATTTTAAACTAATGCGATCTTTCTTTACTCGGTGGAAACCGGACAGGAGCAGATAATTGCATCGACTTGTATTGCTTTTGGTAATATATCGGCGATATTGCATTGTTATTATCTATTTGTCATATTTTATCCCGTAATGTACGATAAAATTTTTTTAAATTCATACCAAACGCGGTTATGACAGATTTGAAAATGTTAAAAGGGTGCAATTTAAATTAATATGGGCACATCTTATCCACCTCACTGGGATTTTGACGATGAATTTGACGGAGGTGAAGAGACCTGCGGCAGGGTGATCATTAACCTGCATACTTACCTGAAAAACATGCCGCCGGGGTACCGGATACTTCTTATCTCAAAGGATCCTGCTGCTCCCAGGGAGTTTCCGGCATGGTGCCGGATGACCAAAAATGCGCTGCTGGATATGGTCCATCCGTATTATCTGATTGAATATAAACCCCAACTTAAAAAGGAGTAACCTATGCCAGATACATTTTGTGTGACGATTACCCATTGCAGGACTGACGGAGACAAGGCAACTCTTGGTTTTGTGGTAGCCAACGCGGCCCAGGGAAGTGAGAAGGAAACCATGGTTTTCTTAAGTTGTGACGGAGTTTACTGTGCGGCTAAAGGAGAGGCTGAAAAGATTAACGAGGGTGAGCCATTTGCTCCTCTTAAGGAATTAATAACCAAGTTTGTCAATGCCGGCGGAAAGATCTGGGTATGCACCCCGTGCATGAAAAAACGCGGTTTGACTGAAAATGACCTTATTGAAGGCGCCACTCCTGCCGGAGGAGCCGCCCTTGTAGAGTGGCTTGCGTCTGGATCACCCAGCGTGGCTTACTGATTTTAGAGATCACAGTAAATCGGCTTATTTTTTTTTATTGAGGACTTCATGGCAAATAAATCAGATATCAAAAATATGGAAAATATTGTCCCTGATCAGGTCTTTGATGGAGGAGATCTGGACTGTGGATCGGGGCTGATTCTTCTTATCAGAGAAAATATGCTTAAAGTCCCCGTGGGTGGAGTGCTGGAAATGCGAAGCCGTGAGCCGACGGTGAGTGATGATTTGCCCCCCTGGTGCCGGATGGTTCATCATGAATATCTGGGGCAGAAGCAGGGTGATGGTTTTGTCAGGTATTTTATCCGCCGGGGAGAGGCGGAAACCGGAGATGCTTCAGATGAGTCTGAGAAACAGGCACTGGAAAAGGACAAAAAGCAGGCCAAAGAATATGAATGGCGGGTAAGAACCCGCTCCACAGGACATCAGCAAAGTACGGTTTATTGTCGCAACTTTTCCTGGAATATTGGGCAGCCCATAAGTTTTGAGGAAAAGGATGCGCATCCGTGCTCAATTGAAGCCTTTTTAGGCGCCCTGGGCGGAGCACTAGCTTCGGGCTATGCCACCGAATGTTCCCGGGATGGCCTGGAAATAGATGACATCGAAATTACTGTGCGCGGCAAGCTGAATAATGTTCTTGCCCATGTGGGAGTTGAAGAAGGAGACCCTGGTTTTTCCAGTATTGAAGTGAAATGCTTTGCCTCAACTATGGAAGATGAGGACAAGGTGAGAAAAGCATGGGAGAGAACCGTCAAACGATCTCCCCTGGCTTCTACGCTGCTCAAGGCAGTGGAGTTAAATATCAAGCTTATGGTGGTATGATTATGTTTACAACTACACAGGTGGGAAGCTGGCCACGTTCCAAAAAAATGCTCAAAGCCCTCAGGGATTATCGTGTGGGCAAACTGGCCAGACAGGATTTCGACCACATTGCCGATGATGAGGTGCGAAGGACTGTCAGGATTCAGGAAGAGGTTGGTTTGGATGTTGTGGTGGACGGCGAGCATCGAAGGGACAATTTTTATTCTTTTATTACTGATAAGGTTGAGGGTACCCAACTGATGTCTCTGGCAGAAATGCTGAACGAGGTCGAGGACAAATCAGGATTCGAGGAAATGCTTGACACTCTTGATGTTCCGGCCTCAGCCATTCGAAATCCCACCTGTGTTGGAAAACTTGAGCGACGTGAACCCCTGGCCCTGAACGACTTTCTGTTTGTAAAAACCCTTACAGGCAAACCGGTGAAGATCACCCTGCCGGGACCATACCTGCTGTCCCGGTCCATGTGGGTAACCGGTTATACACGAAAAGTTTACAAAGACCAGTTTAAAATGGGCGATGATATTGTCCGGATTCTTCGACAGGAACTTAAAGAATTGGCTGATGCCGGCTGTGAGTTTGTTCAGTTTGATGAACCGGTCCTGACTGAGATTGTCATGTCCCAGGAGTGCGGCAGGCGCACCTTTATGTGAGCTACACTTGCCACCCGCCGTGATGTGGGTGTTGAGTTGGATTACGCTGCTGAGTTAATCAACAGAATCATTAAAGATATAAAAGGGCCGCGAACAGGCATTCATATATGCCGGGGCAACTGGAGTACCCGTGAGGATGTTTTGCTTACCGGAGACTATACCCCGCTGCTGCCTGCACTGACGAAGATGAAGGTGAATCAGTTCGTGCTTGAATATGCCACACCAAGAGCCGGTGAGATTAAAGTCGTGGGTGAGGCCTTGTCCGGAAATATCCCGGACACTGACATTCCCAGGGAACTGGGGCTCGGGGTTGTCAATCCCAGAACCACAGAAGCCGAGACGCCGGAAGAAATTGTAAGGAAGACCAGACTTGCCCTTGATTTCTTTCCGCCTGAACAGATTTTTCTGAACACTGATTGCGGCTTTGGATGTTTTGCCAATCGATGCGTGAATGTGGAAGAAGTTGCTACGGAAAAAATCAAATCCATTGTTCAGGCGGCAAAGATGCTCAGGAAAGAGTATTCATAAGTTGCAGACTGTTTTAAGCTCGGGGCTGTCGTCTTCCCATTATCAAAAAAACGATAAACAAGATTAAAAATAATACAAACAAAATCTCTGCAATGCCCGCAGCGGCACCGGCGATTCCGGTAAACCCCAAAAGTCCTGCAATGATCGC
This sequence comes from Desulfobacteraceae bacterium, assembly GCA_007127235.1. Lineage (GTDB taxonomy): Bacteria > Desulfobacterota > Desulfobacteria > Desulfobacterales > SKZT01 > SKZT01. The sequence continues at coordinate 14,192 of SKZT01000300.1, read as the reverse complement.
GATTACTAAAAATGTTAGAGCCCATCTAAGCATATCCATTTCCTCCTTTTTATGTTAAATGAAAAGATATAATTAAATCATAAACGTTAAAGAGAGATAAAAATATACCGTAAATTATGTATTTGCCGTATATGGAAACAGCATTTGATGAGGGTGTAATCAGCATGTTTAATATTTTTCTTGACAAATTCCTGACAAAAAGCAAGTTCCTATCATATGCTTGAACGAAAACTCAATTCCCGGGTGTTAGGGGGAGAAGGAAAAAGTAAGGGGGAACTTTAAGCCTCTGGATTGTAACGGAGAAGTTATGGGTCTACGTATCAGAAATCCTCGCCAAAATCGTCGGCGTCGCAGAAAACAACCTTTCAGAAGGTCGACTACTCAGCCTGCACGTATTATTGGTCGAACGGTTACAGGCGCAAGATCCCGTTTGCGAGGTTACCGCAAGGCTTCAATGCTGGCAGTTGCTTTGACCGGCTTGCTTTTGCTCATATTTGCTCCCGGAGAAACTGCTGTCACGGAACATGATCCAATGAACGGTGAAAACGCATTATATTCAGGACGCTCTGAACCTGGTGTTATCGCTGCGGATATCGAAGAGCTGGTTCCTCAGACGGCCGGTGAATTACGCAATGCCATAGACACTCTCGTAAGCGGCTTTTTACAAAATCTACCCAAGTTTGCAGTAGCGATATTCATTCTCCTGATAGCCTGGTTTTTGGGCCGGTTACTTCGTTGGTTGATTCGCAGGTTTTCGAGCCGGTGGGAGCGGGGTGATGCCATTGGGGTTATGGTAATGGCCGTCTTCTGGATTTTCATGTTCGGAATTGTAATCAGTATCCTTGCCGGTGATTTGAGGGCTCTGATTGGTTCTTTGGGTCTGGTTGGTCTGGCCTTGTCATGGGCATTGCAGATTCCAATCGAAAGCTTTACAGGGTGGCTGTTAAATTCTTTTAAAGGCTATTACCGGGTTGGCGACCGCATTGCCGTCGGAGAAATTTTCGGCGATGTTTACCGAATCGATGTCCTGGCTACTACGGTATGGGAAATCGGAGGGGCTGATCGTGCCGGGGGCCATGTGCATGCCGAACAGCCTACAGGCCGTCTGATCACATTTCCTAACAATGAAATTCTCACCGGCACGGTGGTTAATCTGACAAAAGATTTCCCATATGTCTGGAACGAACTGCAAATTATGATAGCAGCTGAATCGGATATCGAACATGCAATTGCAACATTGCAATCAATCGCTGACATCACCTTGGAAAACTATATGCATGAACCAGCTCAACGCTACTCGGCAATTCTTCGGGCCAAAGGGTTGGAAGATTCAGTGCCGGATCGGCCACAAATCTACGCCTCCTTTGCAGAAGAAGGTGTATTGGTAACAATTCGCTATCTGGTGAACGCACGGCAACGGCGAATAAAACAAAGCGAATTGACACGCCGGATTTTATCCGAATTGCAAAAAGTGGAGCATGCTGATCGTATAATGGCATACTTTCCGCGCCGACAGATCCAACTGGTTGATGAACACGGCAAGCCACAAACAAATCAGCAGATGACAAAATCAACATAAGGCCGTTTTTAACCACCGGTTATCTTTCCCTCCCCCAGTCCCTTCCAGAGGGAGAGGAATTTCCGGAAAGGCATCTAAATAAGGGACGTGGCAATGACGTAATAACACTTGATCATCGAGTATCAGCTAAGGAGAGCCTATGTTACGAAGCATTCATGAACTGACGGGCTATAGCCTTGATGCGGAGGACGGCCCGATTGGAAAATGCCTGGATTTTTTGTTTGATGACCTGAAATGGACTATTCGCTACATGGTTGTAGATACGCACAAATGGCTTCCGGGAGGAAAAAAAGTCCTGATTTCTACTGACTGGATCAATGTAATCCGATGGGAAAAAAAAGATGTAGTCGTAGATTTGACAAAAGATGCCGTCAGGAATTCACCGGAATATGATCCCGGCACACCTATCACCGGCGAATACGAGTCCCGGCTGTTCGACTTTCACGGGCGGCCGGCGTATTGGAGTTGAGTGGTTATAATCTAAAACATGTTTTTTTTCCGAATAAGGAGACCGCCATGAGATTACCGGATCATAAGACCAAAATCGTATGCACCATAGGTCCGGCTAGCCGATCGGAAGCTGTGTTGGAGCGATTGATTCTACAAGGGATGAATGTGGCGCGGCTCAACTTTGCCCATGGAACCCTGGATGGCCATAAGGAGGATATTGAGCGCATCCGAACCGTGGCTGCAAAGCTCCAGCGTTCTTGCATGATTATGGTTGATCTTCCCGGCCCCAAGATACGAATTGGAAAACTCCAGGATGAGCCGCTCCTGCTGGAAAAAGGCAATGAGGTCATATTGACCGTCAAAGATCTTGTCGATACATCTAATAAGGTCTCTGTTGATTATGATCGATTGCCTGAGAGCGTGAAGCCCGGGAGCCTTATTTTTCTCAATGACGGTTTTATACAGCTTCAGGTTGAGAAGGTCTCCGGACAGGAGGTCTTCTGTCGAACCGTTATTGGTGGCCCGCTTCTTTCCTACAAAGGATTAAACCTTCCGGGAGTAAAGATATTTGCCGATGCGGTGTCGGAAACGGACCTCGAGTTCGTCGCTTTTTCCCTGGAGGAGGGGGTGGATGCCTTTGGTGTTTCATTTGTGGAGACAGCCAATGATATACGCAGGGTAAAGGATTTTGTGCAGGAAAAAGGGCAATCCGCGTATGTGGTTGCAAAAATCGAGAGAGCTGAGGCCATTGATAATTTCGATGCCATTCTTTCCGCTGCGGACGCTGTCATGATTGCGCGGGGTGATCTGGGTGTTCAAATACCTTTGGAAGATGTACCGGCGGTTCAGAAAAAACTGATCCGGAAGTCAAATCTTCGGGGCCAGCCCGTGATAACGGCGACCCAGATGTTGTTATCCATGACGGAGAATATCCGGCCGACACGTGCCGAGGTTTCCGATGTGGCCAATGCAATCCTGGACGGTACAGATGCTGTGATGTTGTCAGAAGAGACGGCCATTGGAAAGTATCCTGTGGAAACGGTTGAAATGATATCTAAAATCGCAGCATCGGCGGAGCGGGAGCGAAAAGCTGTCAGGGCCCTGGCTGATTTGCCGGCTTACTTCAAAACAGGTGCGGCTTCTATCAACGCAACCGTTGAGGATATCGTTTCCCTGAATGCCGTGGAATCTTCCAATGCATTGGATGCCCAATATATACTGACCAGAACACAAAGCAAAAGCTTCCCGGGCCTTATCTCCCGATTCAAACCTGACGCATGGATACTTTCGTGTGGCGGCGATGAAAAAACCAATAATTTCCTGGGGCTGTCTTACGGCGTTTATCCAATTTGCCTCGACTATGAAAAAAATGAGTTTACCGATATGGTTATGCGCTTTCTGACCAGGGGAGGGTTGATTGAAAAAGATGAGAGAGTGCTGTTGGTAGAGGATGAGTCAAGCGGGGACATGCATGGAATCGAATCGCTCAAAATAATCAGTGCCGGATAAATGAATAATCACCTGACCTCAAAGCAACTTTTTAAAAGAAATTTTGCAACCATTCTTTTTGCCCTTTTCATTGGCATTATATTGATGGCAGTCAAGTTTTATGCTTACCGGCTTACGGGAAGTTCCGCCATTCTCTCAGATGCTCTTGAATCAATCATTAATGTTGTTGCCGGCACTTTTGCCATGTTCAGTATAGTGATAGCGGCAAAACCTCCCGATGAAAGTCATCCTTACGGTCACGGAAAAATCGAATATTTTTGTGCTGGTTTTGAAGGGGCTCTAATTATCATTGCTGCAATCGGAATATTTACAACCGGCATTTCACATCTTATTTACCCACATCCTCTGGATCATCTTCATCAAGGTTTGTATTGGCTGATGGGGGCTTCCGTGGTTAATTTGTTTTTGGGCGTTTTTCTGATTCGTATGGGAAAAAGAAACCAGTCTCTGGTTTTAACTGCGGACGGAAAACATATTCTCACCGATGTATATACCTCTGTGGGTGTAATCGGCGGCTTGTTTATAGTGGAATACTCCGGGTGGTACTGGCTCGACGGTGCAATTGCCATTATTATTGGTGTCAACATTTTAATTACGGGAGCCAAACTGGTAAAGGAAGCCTATGCAGGGCTGATGAACAAAGCTGAGCCTGAGCTGCTGAAAGAAATTTCGGATCTTCTCATTGCCAACAAGAAAGATATTTTTATCGACATTCACCAGCTCAGGGCATGGCGATCCGGAAACCATATCCACATTGATTTTCATCTAATCCTGCCCCGCGATTTTTCTCTGGAATGCGCACACCGTGAAAATAAGGCTCTGGAAAAAATTATTAAGGAGTACTTCGGCGGAAGAGCCTCGGTGATGATACACCTGGATCCATGCCTGGATGAGGATTGCCCCGCATGCAGTCAATCGTCTTGCATGATCCGGTATGACAACCAAAAACAGCTCATTGAGTGGAACCTGACCACCATGACCGCCGATCAAAGCGATAAAAACCCGGATTGATTTCAATCATCTATGGGTTTACCTGTAGGTGCGAATTCATTCGCACAGAGGCGTAAGTACAACCGGATGTGCAAAAAACGAACCTATCGGGTGTGTGCAACACCGCAGTGCGAATGAATTCGCACCTACAAGTTGTTTCACGCAGAGCATGAATACGGGAAAAAAATGCAAAAGCACAGCTTTTGCACTCCTTCACCCCCCTTACCCCAAAATCTGCTATAACCAGCTTTTTTTTTTAATGGAAACAATTTTTGCTTATGTGAAAACCGCTGGGCTCAGCCATCGCACAGGTTTTTCTGTGCAATCATATTTTCCGGAAGAAGCAGCTCATCTAATTTCTTTTTTGTCATCAACTTTTTTTCGAGCACCAGATCGTATACGCTTCGGCCCGATCGCAGGGCTTCGGTAGCTACCAAGGTGGAGGCTTCATAACCGATGTAGGGATTCAGAGCTGTAACCAACCCTATACTGTTTTCAACCATTTCGCGGCAATGCTTTTCGTTGGCTGTGATGCCTTTGATACAGCGATGGTTCAAAGTTTCCATACCATTTTTAAGCATCTCAATGGATTCGAACAAGCTGAACACAATCACAGGTTCCATTACATTCAGCTCCAGCTGCCCGGCTTCAGTGGCCATGGTGACGGTCAGGTCATTGCCGATGACTTTGAAAGCAATCTGATTGACTACCTCCGGAATAACAGGATTCACCTTGCCTGGCATGATGGTACTGCCAGGCTGCATGGGGGGAAGGTTGATTTCATTAAATCCGGCGCGGGGACCCGAAGAAAGCAAGCGAAGATCGTTGCAAATTTTGGAAAGCTTAACAGCCAGTCGTTTGACAGCTGAAGAGTACATTACAAAAGCCCCGGTATCCTGGGTAGCTTCCACCAGATTGCCAGCCACTACTATTTCATAACCAGTAATCTCACGCAAATACTCTATAACCTTGGAACAGTACCCCGGCGGGGCATTGATGCCTGTGCCGATTGCGGTTCCACCCATGTTTACTTCAAGGAAAAGGCGCACATTTTCGTTCAGCCGCTGTATTTCCTCTTCAAGTGTCACGGCATATGCTTCAAAAGCCTGGCCCAGGGTCATTGGAACGGCATCCTGCAATTGAGTACGCCCCATTTTGATAACATGAGCAAATTCACCGGCTTTATGCCTGAAAGACTTGATTAATTCCATGAGCACCATCAACAACCCCTCATTGCTGCGAATCAGGGCGATTTTAATGGCCGTGGGATAAGCATCATTGGTTGACTGGGACATGTTCACATGATTGTTGGGGTGGCAATATTGGTACTGACCTTTTTCATGTCCTAAAATTTCCAATACCCTGTTTGCGATGACTTCGTTTGCGTTCATATTGGTGGAAGTACCGGCTCCTCCCTGCATCATATCCACAACAAAATGGTAAATGTATTTGCCGGATATAATCTCGTTGCAAGTTCTGACGATGGCATCGGAAAGGGGATTGGAAAGAAGGCCCAGGTCCGAGTTGGCTTTGGCTGCAGCCATTTTTACTATTGCAAGTGCTTCAACCAAAGCAGGATAAAAATTCAGCGTAACCCCAGTGATGTTGAAATTTTCCAGTGCGCGAAGGGTTTGGATACCGTAGTAATATTCATAGGGAACATCCCTGTCACCAAGCATGTCTGATTCCCGGCGCGTGCGTCCGGATTCGTACTGTGCCGATGAACTGACAGCCCTGGCATTGGTTTGCCTCATACGACGGGAAATAACCCTGGCGATATTCGAAAAAATTTTCAGGGCAATAGGACCGTGGGTGGCAAAAAAATCCTTGTGCAGACAAAATACCCTGGTTTTAGTTCTGGCACGGGCCGACGTGGAATGAGGGGAATCATCGGTAAGTGAACCTTCGCCCAAAAAATCAAGATGCCCGAAAATCGAAAGCGTGATCTCCCCGCCGCTGCGGGTTTTCTTAAAAAGTTCCACTTCTCCATTATAAATCATGAAGATGTATTCCCGGGGGTTGTTTTCAGAAAACAGCAGCGAGTTGGCCGGAAAATCCCGGATACTGATATTGTTGGCGACTGTTTCGAATTCCTCGGTTTCAAGGCCTCGAAACAATTCTATTTTTTTCAAAAACTCTATGATAATTTCCTTTTTCATGATCTAACCATCAGGATTCGCCGTTCAGCCTTGTAACATCTGCCTGGGCTTCCTGGCTCATGTATTGCCAAAGCCCGAGCTGGCGAAGTGTGTCCACTTTAGGAATACCGGAGGATGACCAGCCGCGTTTTTCATAATAGGTTTGAATAAGTTTTGAAAGTTCCTTTTTGCGGTGATCCATGAGGATTTGCCGTTTTTCTGAGCTGCTCATGGCCTGGATTTCAGCCAAAGGTTTTCCGGCAATTCTGCTGACTTCTCCGTCATTGTAGTCTTTCTCCGCTTCATAGAGGGCATCATCGGTCGGTCCGATGGCCCGTTCCGGAATCCAGTCGCGCTTTAGGGTATCCGTGCCAAAAACCATGGCATTCATGACCCGTTGCAGGTTTATGTCACGGTCTGTCCGACTGAATATATCCTGCCAGGTCATTTCAGTGCCAAGCATACCGTTATAAAAGTCGGCATAAATGCTCTGGGAGGCTGGATTGATGTATATATCGGTATTTTTTATCTCCTCAGATGCCGGGTTGAAAACATCTACCCAGGGAAGTTTACACAGGCCCAGATTGTCATTTCCGAGTCGGACCCGGGGATAGGTTATCAGGGCAGTGGCCTTGTCCTCGAGTGTGGGGAACGCTCCCAGCAAGTCGACCTTGATAAGCCAGGCAGCGGCATGATGTGCGCCGATATCGCTGGCCGCAGCATAGGAAGCCTGCATGGACAGTGAACGATGGGTGCGGTATAGTGAGAAAGGAAGTCCTTTGGTTTGCATGGCGAAACTCTTGAGTTCTTCTTTGGGATCAGTTCCTCCGTTGCGTTGCATGTACTTGGCCGATATCCACCCGATAAGCGGTTCCATCCCTGTCCCGGCAACACGGGCTATTTGGCTTTTCCCGCGTGCAATCCGGTGGAGTAGTTCCATGGCAGCCTCCTGGTTTCCCCAGGTCAGCTCAAGCCCGTCCGTGTCCTCTTTCGTCAGATATCCTCTTTGAAAGCATTCCATGAGAAAAGCAATGATGACTGCCGCGGTGATGGTGTCAATACCGTAATCATCACACAACCAGTTGGCTTCCATGATGAATTCCGGGTCCCATATGTCGAGGTTGGAGCCGAACGCAGCAGCAGTTTCGTACTCGGGGCCGTCAACCCAGACTTGCGACCCATTTTTCCGGCCAGTTTTCAGCGTCACGAGGCCTCCCTTGGTGCAACCCAGATTGCATCCCGGAAAGCATCCGTCATTGCCACGGTGCTCAAACAGGTGCTGCTCATAATATTTCCCGCATATATATTCCGCCCTGGGATCGGTTCCGAGCTGGAAGTTTTTCACAGGGAGGGACTTATAGGATTCCTTGTTCATGAATGCGATTAGGCCTGCCGAACCCTTCCGGTTCATCCGTAACGATTTCGGGTCAATTTCCCTCACCACTTTATGAAGCCTTGCTCCCGCTTGTTTTACCCTATCCCAATTATGGGCACCATAAGGGTTGTCCCCATGGGGGAATTTTGCCAGAATCACAATGGCCCTGACCTTTTTGTGGATCATGACCGTTCCCAAACCCGTTCTTCCGGCCTGTTTGGTCCGAAACAGACCCTTAATCTCACATACGCGCTTTGTGGGATCGTAATAATGGCTGTTGATACAGCCATAGAAAGTGTTGGCAGCTCCAAGGCCGGTAGTGAGAAAGACTATATTTTTCTTTTTATGACCAAGGTCGGAAAAATGGTCGATAATGGCCTGCTCTAGGTCGAAGACATGGTCGATGGCCGGGGCATCCATAAAAAAAATCTCCCCTTTGAAGGCATCGATCACGATCATGGTAGATTGTTGAGCAATTCCATTTATTTCCAGTGCATCAAAGCCTGCATACTTGAGATATGCGCCGAAAAGTCCGCCAAAATTCGATACCCCGGGAATGCCGGTGAGGGGAGACAGTGAAACGGCCATGCATTTGCCTGCTCCGGGAAACTGGGGTATGCCGCCCAGTGGGCCTGGAGCAAATATAAGCGGATTATTCGGATCAAGAGCTTTCATACCAGGAACATATTTTTTGTGCAGCAGGTAGAGCCCAAGGCCCCGGCCGCCGGTGAAAAAATCCCTGGAAGACCTGTCAAGTTCGGAAATATTAATGGCACCCTTGTCCATATCGATTGTAAGTATCCGGTTCGTATATCCATTCTCGAGCCTTGAAATTTCATACCTCATGTGTTTCCCCTTTTTGCAACGGCTTCGTTTATTTGATTCGGCGGGATGAATTTATTGAAACCCGCTCATTCAGGCTCGATCAATACAACGAAACAGATAATGTGTCAATTCGGAATTTATAATTATCCCAAAGTGCTTTTTCAGCAAGGCTCGGTAAACCTTAGGTGACTGGCAATAAAAAATTATCCTGATTATACCGGCATTTTTTATATTTCGTCCCTACGGGACTCCAAAAGCATTTGCAAGCCTTTCGGGCATTTCCGAAAGACAACGGTAAAAAACATTCAGAAATTCCTTTTGCTCATAGGCTTCGGTGGGATTGATGTTCCACTTTCCGGGCAGCATGGACCAATCCCCGTTTTCATCGAAAATTGATCGGTGATCTTCTCATAATTTTCATCGTTTTTTTAAGGGTAAATTTTTTTTTGTCTCTGAAGTGATCGATAATTTCAGGACTCTTGATCTCTGGAAAACTGTGTCGGCACCATATTTTTTTTCGATACCAGGAACTTGATCCTCGAGTTATACCATGACCCCTACAACCGGCTTCTCAGATTCCGGAAAAAACTGTGAAAAGCATTGCTTTCTTTTTTACGCGGACGGGAAAGATTGACCGGAATTTCCGAGCGGATTTTGCCCGGATTGCTGCCCATTAGCAAAATTCTGTCTGCCATGGTGATGGCTTCCACCAGGTCATGGGTAACAAAGACAATGGTGTGTGAAAATTCTTCCCAAAGAGATAGCAGCAAGTTTTGCATATCCTCGCGGGTTTGGGCATCCAGAGCGCCGAAAGGCTCGTCCATGAGCAGCAGCTGGGGTTTGAGGATCAGCACACGGGCCAGTGCCACGCGCTGTTTCATTCCACCTGATATCTCTTTGGGAAGATAATCCCTGAAAGCGCCGAGTCCTACCATCTCCAGGTGGCGATCGACTTCTGCGGCAAGCCGGTCTTTGGGTATAAGCCCTTTGGCCCCAAAGGCGATATTTTCGGATACCGTCAACCAGGGAAACAGGGCGTCTTCCTGAAAAACCACACATCGATCAGGACCGGGCCGTGACACTCTGCGGTCCTGAATTTGAATATCTCCGGCACTGGGTTTTATAAATCCGGCAATAAGTTTGAGCAGGGTGGTTTTGCCGCATCCACTGGGCCCCAGCAGGCAAACCAGCTCGCCGGCGGCGATATCGAAACTCACATTGTCCACTACATTTAAATAGCCGTCGTCTGAGGGAAAAATTTTGCTCACCTTGCGGATCGCCAAAGCAGGTTGCTCTTTCTTGATGTCCGGCAAGGTCCGGATTAATTGAAGAGGTTTGTTCATGCCGATCTCCGTGCTGATTTGAAAAATAAACACAATGTGGTGTTCAGCAAAAGATCACTTAGGCGGCCCAGGATGGCGATAAGGATAATTCCAACAATGATGATGTCGATACGTCCCAGCATTCGGGCATCCATGATTACAGCGCCTAGACCGTTGGGAACACCTGTCAGTTCTCCCAGCACCAGGTAGGCCCAGGAAAGACCCAGTCCCAGGCGCAGCCCGCTAATAATCTGCGGCATGGCTGCCGGAAGCAGTATTGCGAATATGCCGCGAATGCGTCCTACTCCCAGCATGGCACCGGCTTGATAGAGCAAAGGGTTGACCTGGCGTGTTCCGGCGGCGGTGTTGATATAAATGGGGAAAAAGGCCGCCAGGGCTACCAGAAAAACCGTGGTACGCATGCCGATGCCGAACCATACCAGGGCCAGAGGAAGCCAACAGATACCGGGCACCGCCCGAAGCCCGTTGACTGTGGCACTCATAAGGCGACGGCATGTTGCCACGCGCCCCGAAAGTACTCCCAGGGGGATGCCTGTAACCACAGCCAGCGAAAAACCAAAGCCCACACGCAGAAGACTGGCGGAAGCATCGGCAAGAAACCGTCCGGCATAGGGCCCACTGTCTGCTTGAGCAAACAGGTAGATATATCCGGTCTTAACAATCCGAAAGGGATCAGGAAGCAGATAGTCGGGTACCCACCCAAACCTGCACGCTGCAAACCACACGGTCAGAAGAATACCGGGAATGATCCAGGGCAGTATCTGGCGATAAGGGCGGAGTTTTTTCAACGACCCAGCTCCTCTTCAATCTGTTGGACAAATTGAAGGTCAAACAGTTTTTCATAATCCGGCTGCCGTTCAATGACTTTTAAAGCCTGCATGCGTTCACCCAGTGCTTTTGCACGCTCAACAAAACTGGCGTCCATATTCCAGGCCAGCTCCATGTTGGGTGCTGCTTTGTCCAATACTGCCCGATCCGTGCCGAATGAAGCTGCCCGGTTCAGCCACTGATCAGTGTGTTCCTGGAGAAACCGGGTAGCCTGAGCATGGGCCTTGACCAGTTTTAGAACCTTGCCAGGGGTTTTTTCAATGCTCTCGCGGGTCACCAGCATACCGGCATTGATGGTGCCGACACTGTCGTCATAGTAGGGATATGCCAGAATGCGCCCGTAGCCTTCATAAACCGCCAGAGCCGGAAAAGGCTCGCCGGACAAAAACGCATCGATACCGCCGCGGGCAAGAGCCAGGCCCATGTCGAAAAAATCCACACGGGTAAGCTGAACATCCTTTGCCGGGGAGAGCCCGCTGCGGGTCAGGGTTTCTCTCAGCAGTATTTCATGCATGGTGCCGGGAACATAACCAATGCGCTTGCCAGCCAGGTGGGCAATACTTTGGATGGCGCTGTCTTTTTTAACCACCAGAGCGGAAGATTTGTTGCACAATGCGGCCACCACGACCACCGGTTGTCCAAGGGAAGCCGAGTGAATGGCATGGGCCAGGGTGGTGCCGCACATGTCCAGACTGCCTGCCAGCAAAGCGGTTTTCTGGTCGGCTGGATTGGTGAAAGCAAATACCTGGATCTTTTGGGAAAGAAACTGATCATAGAAAAACGGCTGGATCGTTTGAGCCGTTTTCCAGGTACCCACCCTGAAAACCGTTTCGGCCGCTGCTGAATATGTTATGGTCAAAAGCATTAACCCGCAAAGAAACCATTTTTTCATGTTGTATTTTCCCAGCATTAATTATAATCATTACTCAAAACAATTGGAGGGTAGTTCCGGTTTCCACTCCATCTCTTTTTGCATGGCGTGACAACGTTGCACGCTGTGGCCACGCCCTTTTTCCGTATCCGCTTCGCCGTCTCTGGGGCTGGCGCCCACTTCGGGAAAAAAGAGGTTGGCACCGGCCAGCAAGGATGCCGTGTGGGGCTCATGGGTGCAGTGAGCCTGGGGAACCGTACCCATCACCAGTCTTGATACAGCGACCATCCTGGCCATTTCCAACTCGGAGATCATGCCGTATCGGGTCATGGGAGATCCGGGAAAATTGATACGGCGCATAATGCCGCTGTAGGTGGCTTTATAGTGGCGGGCCAGAAACATGAGATCCACAATTTCTTCATGGCTGTGCTCGGGCCCCACCGGCTCGACGCAGTTCATCCAGAGAAGACCCACCTTTTTGATTACTTGCACTGTCTGAATGCGTTTTTCCCGTTTCAAGGGTGTGTCGGAGCCTTCCCCCAGGCGTATCGCATGATAGGCCCCTGCAAATCCGGCATCAAGGAGAGCCTCTCCTTCATCATGTGTAATATCCCGGGTATTAGCCACCAGGGGTACATTCACAGCCTTTTTCAGCATGCGGCCAATTTCAAGCAAACGTTGGAAAGAAAAGTTTCCGGTGGTCATCAGGTTCAAAGCGTCGGCACCATGCTCCTGTGCATGTCTTGCCCAGGAAAGGATCTGTTCTTCGGAAAAATCGATACTTTCTTTAAAAATACCGGCTTTCAGGGTTAACGAGCAAAAAAGACAGTTGATCGGGCAAGGGGCGACATTGACACCAATGTGAAAATGATTTTCCCCCTTTTCACCAAATTGCTGCCGGGAAAGCCGGTTGGCGGTTTCCATCAGTGCATAAACTTCCCGGGTGTGCAAAGGGATCGCCAGCAAATAAAGTGCCTGGTCACGCTCGATGCTTTCGCCCTCAGCGCCTCTTTCAAGAATGGCTTCAACTTTCGATGATATTTTCCAGCTCATAAGTGTCCCATGTTGCATTATGAAATTTTTCTTTAAGTGAATGCCATTGGGCTTTAGCCACCGGAGCAGATACTTTTTTAAGCCAAAATAACAATACTTTTAAAGAGAAATCTTATCTATGCTATAAACCATGTCATATCAAGAAGTAAAAAACCTTCCCAAAAAATTTTATCCCACATGATCAACGCCAAGATCCAGAAATTCGGCATGCAAATCAATTGTGGAACGTTTTCCGAGACTGTTGAATAAAAGGTATTTAAGTTTGTTTTTGTGCTCATCTTTAAGCCAGTCCTCTTTGATGAGCTTGGTGACAAAGGCAATGGCTCGCATCTCTTTAAGCAGGGAAGAGTTGAAGGTGATTTCGTTTAAATGGTTTTTTCATTTTGCTGTCCAGCCTCCATCGATGGAAATTGCTGTGCCGGTTATGGATGCAGCATAATCGCCTATCAAAAACAGAGTCAATGCGCCGATTTCATCCAGTTCGACAAATTTTTTGGTGGGTTGGGCTTCCAGAATCACATCCTGCACAACCGATTCCTCGGATATGCCCCGGGCTTTAGCCTGGTCACTGATCTGACCTTCCACTAAAGGTGTTTTAACATAGCCCGGACAAATAGCGTTACAGGTAATTCCCTCTTGTGCGGTTTCCAGGGCCACCACTTTTGTTAGCCCCAAAATGCCATGTTTGGTAGCAACGTAGGCCGATTTAAAGGGAGACGCCGCCAGTGCATGAGCCGAAGCGATATTGATAATCCGGCCCCATTTTTTCTTTTTCATGTGGGGCAATGCTGTACGAATGGTGTGAAATGCGGCCGATAAATTGATGGCAATAATGGCATTCCATTTTTCCGCCGGAAATTCCTCGATGGGAGCCACATGCTGTATTCCGGCGTTGTTTACCAGAATGTCAACCCCGCCGAAAGACTCGGCCGCCGTTTGGACCATTGTGTTAATCTGTTCAGGCACAGTCATATCCGCATCGGAATACAGCGCTTTGACCTGATTTTTCTCGGATAGCTCTTTTTGAAGGCTATCTATTTCATCGCGATCGCCAAATCCGTTGAGCATAATGTTGCAGCCCGCTTTGGCCAAATGGCGGGCAATCGATAGGCCAATACCGCTGGTGGAGCCCGTGATAATAGCAGATTTCTTTTTCATGGTAACCTCCTAGTTTCCGTTGAAAACATTAAAAGATTTTTAAGTCAATAACATTGACCTGATTATGTGAAAT
>SKZT01000195.1 GCA_007127235.1 Desulfobacteraceae bacterium | reverse complement strand
CCTGACACCTGACACCTGACACCAGATATCTGATCTCTGCAACAGAACAAAACTCAGAGGATTTTTCAGGCCAATTTTGTGACAATTTTCATCACCCCACCCCTAAACTTATTAAGAAAGTTTATTGGGGCTTTCCCTCTTCCAAAATACAGCCGATTCTATATTAAAACACATAAAATTCCTCATTTCTTTATCTGATAAAAAATGCCGCAATTATTTTTGCACATATTTTGCACAAATCCAGGGGTGTTTTTAGTTGAAAAGGCAAGAATATAATTTTAAAATTATCAAAAAAGGGGACTTTTTCTTTTAAGACAAACTCTTTTTCAGACAAAAATACCGAAGATTTTATGAGTATGACAACTAAAATATTTCTAATTGGTAAACAAAATTTGCTGATGCAGTTTTTAAAAGATTACCTCCAAAAAAACCTTGGCCTGGAATGCCTGATTTTTTCGGATATTCCCACATCTATAGAAAAAAATTGTAAATATCCATTTTCAAATATTATTTTATTGGATTGCCAAAGTAATGCATTTCAACATTTTTTCATAAACAAACTGGAGGGATCTTCCCCTGATGATATTTACCCATTTATACTCTATAATTTTTCCACGGATTTTAACCTCAACCGTAAACTGCTTGACAATGGCCTTCGGGGTATTTTTTTTGAAAATGATTCGCCCGAATTGATATCAAAGGGAATTATGGCGATTATAAACGGCGAACTTTGGTTTTCCAGAGATATTATGAAAAATTTTTTATTGGAAAAAGTCCCTGATCAAAATGGATCACCAGAAAAAGTCTCGTTGAGCTTTAGAGAAAAAGAGATCCTGATTCTTATGGCAACGGGAATATCTAACGCGGATATCGCCGATAAGCTTTTCATTAGTATCCATACAGTTAAAACCCACCTGTACAACATTTTTAAAAAAATCGGCGTTTCCAGCCGCTTGCAGGCCGCTCTATGGGCTGCAAAGAATTTATAAGATCTATTTTTCTGAAAAATGAATAACCGGTATCATGGAAACCCGTGCCATTAAATCGACGGTAGTTGACGAACACCATGTGCCATGATAGAAATGTTGTTATTTCAATACCAAATTCAAATTCTGATTTGATGAGTCATTATAAAACCGAATGTGGTGAATAAAGATGAGACATACTTTTGCCTAAACCGGTTTGCAACGCTCCATAGCACTTTTTTCGTAAATGGATTTAGCGTTGTCATCCTTCTATCTTATTTTTTGGTAGACGAATACTTTTTAAAACTAATAACAAATTCATACCGGTCCCCGATTGATTTAAAATAATGTTAAGCGTAAAAAGGCTTCATTGAAGTATCACGGATCACAACATTAAATGAATTCACATTGGCACAAACGAAGCAAATTCACACGCTTTCTTTTACAGACAATTACAGGGATATTTAATTTTTTAGTTAGCGATCAAACGGGTGATTTCAAGCATGGAAAACAGACGCGCAATGCAACGGTTTTATCTGCACCTGATGTCAATTGTAAATGTTAATAGTGAAAAGCCCGAATCAAAGATGAATTCTCAATACGCCGTTGCTGAAAACATTTGTGCCGGTGGCGTTTATTTAAGAGCAATTCAGCCTCTAGGGCTAAACACTAAGGTGAAGGTCGAAATTTTTCTTCCCGTGCAAGAGTATATGATTTCAATGTATAAAAATATTTCCCTTATTAAAATTTCCGGCAAAGTTGTCCGAAAAGATGATGCTGGCATGGCAATTGAGTTTGACAAAAATTATTCCATTTCTCCTCTTCTTTGGCTTGATTGATTGATAAGACGATAAAATATTTTGATGGTTAATTTGGCTTTCAGTCAGGCTGAAGACTTGGATAATGACCGAACGAAAATACCCTGTCGTGTGGGAGAGGGCAAAGGAATGGAAAGATAACTTGCTAATATTATTATTCCCCCCTGATTTCCACCGATGAGAGAGAGAATAAAGGACTTTTCGTTCAAGCACCAAATAAAGAAACACAATGGATTACATGAGATACCCCCATGTAATTTAAGAGGCGGAGCTGGGTGCTCTAATTTTTAAATGAAATAAAAAAGTTCCGATAATAATAATGTACATTGAATTTTACAACTTTTCAGAAAAGCCATTTGACATTACTTCGAACCCCAGATTTTTATTCTTCACCCCAGTATATAAGGAAGTTTTGGCTTCTCTTATTTATGGTATTCAGGAGCGACGAGGAATTCTGGCAATTTTTGGAGAAGTGGGCACCGGAAAGACCACTCTTTTGAAAGCGGCAGTTGAGCATTTGAAAGATACGACACATTTTGCCTTTATTTTTAATACGGATGCTGATTTTTCTGAGCAACTGGAATTGGTTGCTGAAGAATTTGAATTAATGAGTCCGCTGGTAAATATTTCCACTTCTAGACGCATAAATAAATTAAAAAAATATGCGGAGTTTAAAGCTGAAAAAAAAGAAAATGTGGTTATCATCATCGACGAGGCCCAGAATCTGGATTATGAGGTATTTGAAAGTTGGAGGCTTCTTTCTAATCTTGAGAGCGAAGCTGGCAAACTAATTCAAATTGTTTTTTCGGGGCAGCCGGAATTGGAAAAAAAGCTCAAAGAGTATCGGCTCCGGCAACTTGATCAAAGGATAAGCCACAGACAATATATCAAAACATTAAACATGGAAGAAACCTTTAATTATGTAAAACATCGATTAAAAATTGCCGGGGGGGCTGAAAATATCTTTAATGATAACAGCCTGAAACTTGTTTGGTATTATTCACAGGGAGTGCCCCGGAAGATAAATATTTTATGTGACAATGTTCTTCTGATTGGTTTTGCGCTTGGAAAAAAGAAAATAACAGAGGAAATAACCAGAGAGGCCATTGAGGATTTAACCCGGAGCCCTTTTCTTGATCCACCGGGTGAGAAAAAATCTTCTCTGCCGATCGCTGCGCAAACTCCATCTGCCAAAAACAGTCACAACCCTGACGGCCCGATTAAAGGAACTTATAATCGTTTCAGGGTTACCCTTGCAGCAGGATTTTTTATCTGCATCGCTGTGGCAGCCGGAATCTATTTCTATATAGTGCTTTAAAACATTTTAACTACAAGGGTGCAAACATGCTATTTCCATCATTTGGGTTAAAAAAAGGCTCTCGTTCAAAATCCGATGCTAACCACATTACATTTGACGATTTAGCGGTTGGCAATGAATTCAAGATTTTATCAGAAGATAAATTCCGGGAAATACTTGGAATGGAAATCAACAGGATTAATCGTTCCGGAAGACCTTTTTTGCTGATGCTTATTAATGTCGAAAAGTTTATCAAAAATTCCGACGGTGGGAAAATAATAACAAGAATTATAAATGAAATCCGTAAAAATACAAGAGACACAGACATCAAAGGATGGTATGAGCATGGGTGCTCAATCGGAGTAATTTTAACCGAAACAAACGGTTTTGATCTTGATCTGGTGGCACATTGTATTCAAGAAAAGATTGATAAACGATTTTGCACTTTTTTAAACCTCAGCCAGCTTGATGAACTTGAAATATCCTTCAAGGTTTTCCCGGAAAACAGCGGTGGTAAAACTTCTGTAAACCCCTCAACGATTAAGCTGAATTCAAGTCTTATCGGACAAAGCACGGTAAATAAAGATATTGAAGACACGGTAGATTCCGACAAAGCGGAATCTACCGGAGAGCAAAAAACAAAAATCTCTGCATCAAAATTGATTTCAAATGGTTCCATAGAGCAGATGCTGCTTTTGCTAGGAGGAGATTTGTTGATCATTTCCCTGGTTAACTTTTCCAGCGTCTGGCTCCGCCTCGGCAGCCCGATAAATGTTATCAGTGTTTACACCGGCGCTTGTGCCATCAGTCTCGTATTCTATGTCTGCGCCTTTTATATTTTCGGCCTTTATAATATGGCAAGGTCCTTTCAGTCTTGGGAAATTGTGGGGCGCGCGGCTATAGGGGTTTTTTTTGCTGGTGGTCTTACTGCTTGTTTTTACTATATGATCCCACAATGGCAATTTGGAAGAGGGATATTTTTGGTCCAGATAATTCTTCTGGCAGTCCTTATTTCCTTCTGGAGACTTGTGTATGGAAAATTATTTCAGAAAAATATTCAGAAAAAAGGGGCCTTGATCCTGGGCGCAGGGAAAAGTGGCAGGGTCATCTACCGCCTTCTCAACGGACCTCTTTCTCCCTATCAAGTAAAGGGTTTTCTTGATGATGCGCCTTCCAATTACGGAAACCTCGTCGATTCGGCACTTGTTCTTGGCACTATTGATCAATTGCCCAAAGTGGCCGAAAAAGTATGGATCAAGTCCGCAATTTTGGCGACACCTCGCAATGCCTCTCCGGAGATGATCCGCCAAGTGCTGGATGCGCGTTTTCAGGGTTTGGAAGTAATAGAGATGGCCACCGTTTACGAAAGGCTGACCGGGCGGGTTCCGGTTCGTCACATTGAAGATCAATGGCTTTTATTTGCAGATGGCTTTTATTTGATTTCCAAGGAACACATCCAGCGGTTGAAACGTCTTATAGACATCATTGTCTCAAGCGGTATGCTTCTGTGCTGCTTTCCCATAATGGCTTTAACCGGTCTTTTAATACGCATCGATTCACCAGGATCTATATTCTACAAGCAGGAAAGGGTTGGAAAGAACGGCCGGGTTTTTTGTGTCGTCAAGTTTCGATCCATGGTTAAGAATGCCGAATCAAAAGGCGCCGAATGGTGCGAAAAAGGGGACAGCCGGGTCACCCGGGTGGGGCACTGGATCCGAAAATTCCGCATTGATGAACTTCCACAGCTGTGGAACGTATTACTGGGACATATGTCCCTGATCGGCCCTCGCCCCGAAAGACCCGAGTTTGTGAAAGATCTTGAAACTCGAATCCCATACTACGGCGCTCGCCATGCCGTGACCCCGGGAATCTCCGGCTGGGCTCAGGTCAACTACCCTTATGGCGCCTCGGTGGAAGATGCCCTGCAAAAACTGGAGTATGATCTTTATTACATTAAAAACATGTCACTCTTTTTGGATCTCAGAATTGCCCTTAAAACAATCGGTGTCGTTATTTTAGGTGACGGAGCCCGATAAAAGGCTTCTATGATTTCAACAACGCGTAACCATCAAACAGAGACCAGCAAATGAAATACCCACGAACCCTGATCGCTTCCGCAATTATGATCCTGACCGCACTTGGCCTCGGCCCTATCAGCCGGGTGGAAGATGTCCCCATTAAAAAACCGCTTTCTCAGTTTCCCATGCAAATAGGAGAATGGAAAGGATTTGAGGATCGGTTCGAAGAAAGAATTTACAAAATACTGGGTGTTGATGATTCCATCCTGGCCAATTACAGATCTCAGGATGGCCATCAGATTAGCTTGTATGTCGGTTTTTACCAGAACCAGCGGGAGGGAAACGTCATTCACTCTCCTAAACACTGCATGCCTGGTACCGGATGGAATATTACACACACAGCTGTTGAGGAAGTCGCTATTGCCCAAACAAATCCTGAAAAATTAAACGTGACTAAACTAAAAATGGAAAAAGACGGCCAGAAGATTATTGCGTTTTATTGGTTCCAGTCCCGTGGAAGATTCATACATTCCGAATACCTGCAAAAGATTTTCCTGGTTTACGATTCCATGTTCAAAAACCGGACAGACGGTTCGTTCGTGCGCCTAATTGCAACGGTTAAAGATGACAACGAGAAAGCTACCTTAAATAACTTGAAAGAATTCATCGGTCTTCTCATACCATTACTCAACGAACACTTACCGTCTTAAATTTCACGATTAGACCTTTTAGTCTTTTACTTTTGAAATTACACCTTTACACCCTTTAACCCCCAAATACCTTTATGGTTTTTCAATGATTATAATGAGTCACAAAATTCTGATTCACATTCTTATCCTTTCTGCTTCCTTCCTCTTTCTATTCAATAAAACCATCATCAAGCTGATCAATGACTGGTCAATTAATCCCAATTATACCCATGGTTTCTTGATCCCCTTTGTAGCCGGATTCATGGTCTGGCAAAAACGGGAAGAACTGTCTTCTCTACCATTTAGACCCACTAACTGGGGACTTCCGATCATCATTGGGGGTATGGTTCTGTTCATAGTGGGAAACATTGGGGCTGAACTGTTTACCATGCGATTTTCCATGTTGATAACCATCTTCGGAGTGGCCGTATACATGATGGGTGTTCCTGTGAGTCGTAAACTCATGGTTCCGATCCTTTATTTGTTATTTATGATCCCGATTCCTGCAATCATTTGGAACCAGTTGGCGTTTCCCCTCCAGGTTTTCGCAGCAAAACTAACAGAAAATGTCATCTATTTTATAAATATTCCTCTTCTCAGGGATGGAAACGTACTACACCTGGCAAACATCTCCCTGGAGGTTGTCGATGCCTGTTCCGGGTTGCGATCTCTGACTTCTCTGCTGGCCTTGAGCGCTGCTTTTGCTTACATCAGCTCACTGAAAAATGTGTCAAAAT
>SKZT01000004.1 GCA_007127235.1 Desulfobacteraceae bacterium | reverse complement strand
TCAGGTTTCACTCGATATGCAAGTTTTTTCCGCCGAACAGATTGGGATGCCCGTCATTTCGGGCCGAGTGGAGCGGAGACACGGGCACGGAGTGAAGCTTTTCAGGGCTATCCAGAAAACCGAAGAAGCTCATGGATTAACGTTTTCACGGGAATGACAAAAAAAACTTGAACATCAAGTTTCAGGTATCTGCAATTTGAATTTTCCATATCCTGACACCTGACACCTGATATCTGCAACAGAACAAAACTCAGAGGATTTTTCAGGCCAATCTTGGGACAATTTTCATCACCCCAGTTTTTACCTATCATTCACCTGTAATTCTATTGTGGTTGAAAATTTTATCCACCATGATTAATTTTTTTCCATTAATGGTAGTGTTTAATTAAATGAGGAGGTGTTCAATGAAAATACATGTTAAGTGCTTTGCAACCTTATCAAAGGCAGATCACTGTGATTATAAAGACAGCCAAACATCAGATCTGGAAGAAAATTCTGATGTTAAAGACTTGATTACAAAATTGGGGTTGCCGGAAGATGATGTTAAAATAATTTTTGTTAACGGAAAAAGGGTTGAGGCCGGCGAGAAATTGTTCGATGGCGATCGTGTTGGTTTTTTTCCACCTGTTGGTGGCATGTAAAAATGGAGGTGATGGTCTATGAACAAGGAACTTGATACGCTGCTGATGAATTTGGGTGAAAAATTCGGTGACAAAATTAGTGCCACCGGTAGAAACTATATAGAGGTAGATCTGGGAAAGCATGCGGGAAATCTGGGGTATACAACTTTGAAAGAAAAATACCACCATGTCTATGCCATCGTACCCCTAAAAAAAGAGGTTGATGGCATGAAGGTTCGTATCGATGGTAGAACTTTTGTCAAATATGCTCAGTTTGAATCCGGAATTGCAGTACCCGGATACGTTAAACCTGACACAGATTTGCCTCATAAGGATTTTATCCCTAATGACAGCATGATTCTTAATTTCTAACGAACTTATTTTTATTAAAAAAGGGGAAATCCGTACGGATTTCCCCTTTTTTAATAAAAATTGATGAAAAAATATGCCCTCATCTCAAAAAGTTCGGGTAAAATTTCTTTTTCAAAATAGCGTCTTTGGAGTCAATGAAAGGATCTCAGCGTAGCTTGACTTTGGCGGAGAGAGAGGGATTCGAACCCTCGGTGGAGATTTCTCCCCACACTCGCTTAGCAGGCGAGCGCCTTCAGCCGACTCGGCCATCTCTCCATAACACTTTTTTCTCCTTCATGGCGGAGGGAGTAGGATTCGAACCCACGGAGCTTTCGCTCAACGGTTTTCAAGACCGCCGCCTTAAACCACTCGGCCATCCCTCCTGGCAAAAAAAGTGATTTTTAGCATTTTTTATGCTTCGGGTCAACAATTTTTATTGAATTGTGTGTAAAACCGTTTATTATAGACAGACTAATTTAATAACCTGAAAAATCAAAAAGTGTTTTAAGGAGAAAATTTTGAAGCATAAATATACCATCTTCAGAGACCAGGAAAAAGGTCAGTTGGTTTTGAGAGAATACGGCGAGTTGGACAAAGAAATGATGTCTTTTTTATGTGAGGCCTCCTATTCCGACAAGGCTATCAGAGAAGCCATAGAAAAGGATAAAAGCGCCCTTGTGAACACGCTTCGCACCGAAAATATGTATCCTCCAAATCTTTATGCGGACAAAATAGCCGATGCGGTCATCATGATCTATGACGAAGATAAGGAAGTACAGAGTACGGAAATCATGTTTGATGATCTGGATTGGCTGACCAAAGATCAGGAAATTTACATTTTTGAGGAAGATATCGAGGACGATAACAAAGAGGATGAGATTGACGATTTGCTCGAAGACGATTTTGAAGAAGAATTTGATGATAATGATGAATTAAAACTCGATTCTCCTCTTAAAATTGCTGATGACGATTCGGGTGATTTTGAAGAAGAATCGTGATCAATATGGCTTTTCCCCAGGGCCTGCCTGATTCATTTTCTGAAAAGCTGCAGTTTCAGATTGTGTAAAGATTTCCGGATAATGATTAATTTGTTTTCTGGCCGATTTGCTCGAAACATCCCACATGGTTTTATCCCAGGCAAATCGGCCTCCTGGGGATCTTACGCTGTCATTTTCTGATAAAGACGATGAACTGTTTGCCCCCTCCACTTACCTTTACGAGAAAAGGTTGGAATCGCCTCCATCTCAAGTTGTTTTGCAATTTGGTCGTAGGTTGATCCGTTATCACGCAAATTGCGAATTTTTCCGAGGACTTCTTCTCTGGGAGGAGACTGGAGGTCGGGGGGTTGATTTCCTGCCGACGATTCAGGTGAATCTGCTGTCATAGGGGAAATATCCAAATCTTTTGATTCCTGAGTATTGATCCGGATTGCCTCCAAGCCGGATAAATCCGGTTTACCACCGAGCCATTGCTTGGCATATTCGAAAATGTTTTCCAGGATATCCGCTTTACGCTCTTCCGCACGAGCGCGGCGATCTTCGGCTTGCGCCAGCATTTTCTGATTTTCTGAAATGCCTTCAAGTATGGTTTTTATCACAGGCAGATTTTCGGTCAAAGTAGTGGAAAGGGTTTCAACTGCGGTGGCCACGACCTGTTGTTGTTTACGGTTATCTTTTCCGTTTCGCCGATCCTGATACTGAGGGTTGGGATATTGCCTCCGGTTGCCGTCAAAGCGCTTATTCTGCTTGGCGCGCAAATTTTGTAAAAATTCACTCATTGAAATACTCCTTGGGTTAGTTAAAATATGGAAAGGTCCTAGTCTATCTTTAAATTCGATATATGACAAGAATCTTTTATGGCGCGGAACTCTGTAATTGATTGCAGGTGTAAGAACCAACCGCACATAATAGGTGATCGATAAGAAATTTAAAAATAATACATGAAACCATATAAAGTCAAGAATATTCGAAAATTTCCAATCCGTTTTTTTCGTTGTATTTTCAGCCTGGCCCCCTTTGAAAAATTGCCAAAAAAAGTATTGTCAATTCACCTGCAAAAGTTTATTTTCCGAATTCACTTTGCGGTTTTTCAAATACAAGGAGCGTGCCAAGCAGTCAGAATATTTTTCTTGAAAGGTGATCAAAATAATGAAAAACGAAAAAGGTTATTACTATTATCCATATCCCGAAAACAAACAAACACGAATGTATGTAAAAAAATCTCAGGGAATCATCTGGTTTCGTTTATGGAACCAGCAAATCCCCGAATTATGGGATGAACACGGATGGGTTTCCTATGATGCTATTGTGGAAGCTTCTAAAATATATCAAAAAAACAAAACCAATTTTGATCCAAATCGGGCATATGATATCAATGTGGCAAAGGAAGTGCTCGGGGAAAATGATGGTTAGAAAATGCATTGAATACATTAATAAGAGGTTATTGATTATCCAGTATCGCTTGTTTTCTGGTCCGTATTCTGTGTTCCATTGAGGGGCACAGACAATGAGTATGCGCCCCTCAATGCGCCTTGAACAGAGACAAAAATCCGACGAAATCTTTGAATAATTATTTCTTGCCACGTCCCTAAAGCCGGTCACCATAAAAAAAATCGATTTTATTCGAATGGCACAAATTCTATCCGTCGATTCAAAGCACGGCCTTCCGGCGTGTCATTTGAGGCGAAAGGCATGGTATAAGAAAAACCGTTGATGGTAAAACGATCGCTTTCAATTCCCTGGTCAACAAGGTAATCCTTGGCTGCTTGAGCCCGTTTTTCGGACAATTTCTGATTATATTCGAGGGAACCAATGTTGTCGGTAAAACCGTTGATATTCATGTTGAGTTCCGGATTTTTACCCATGACATCGGCGATTTCGTCAAGTACAGTCTTTGCTTCAGGATTAATAACCGCTTTGTCAAAGTCAAAATAAACTTTTCCGATAACCCAGCATCCTTCCTCATCCACCGGAGCTCCTTTTGGGGTACCGGGGCATTTATCAAGATGATCAGGAACGCCATCTCCATCACTATCAATGAATGGTTTTTCCTCAGGTTCGGCGACCGGTTCAGGAACAGGAGGGGGAGCAGGAGTTAAAAATACGTCTTCCACAAAATCCGCCATTTTATTTGTCTGAGCAAGATGGTCTGCGGTTGTGGCCATTCCGTGAACGGAAGCGGCAGCCAATTGTTCAAGATTTCTGGCGCCTGCAGGATCATCCCCGATTTGAATCGTATAGACGGACAGTCTGTCGCCAAATTCATCGACCATTTTATTTAAGGCGGTCTTTGGCTGATGCAGCAAGTCTTTTCCGTCACTGACAATAATCAGAGCCGTTTTTCCGGAGATTCCTTTAAGATCTTCATGAGCTGCTTCAATGCCTGTCCCAAGGGGTGTTGTGCCACTGGGACGGGGTAATTCGTCGACTGCAGAACCAAGGCCTGAAGCGGAATACTTTGTAAGTCCATAAACCAGCAGGGTTTGCTGGTCAGCAACGGCACGACTATGCCCAAACGTTCTCATCCCGGCAGTAAAATCAAGCTCGGGCAACGTATGGTTCATGCTGTTTACCAAAGATTTGGCAATGAACAGCTTTTCGTGCCCCTCATACCTGTCGCCCATGGAAGAAGACGTGTCCATCAGTATCATAAAATTATCCACCGCGGGACTATACTGTTGGGCAGGGAAATGACCCGGTTTAAACGTCAGGGGAGTTTGCGGGCCTGAACAACCGAAAATAAAGACAACACTCATTATGACAATCGAAATTTTCAGCAAATGTTTTAACATACAATACCTCCTAATGATTAGTGGTTAATTTGGATATCCCGCCTCCGAAACAGATTTAACTGCTTGAATTTGGGGTACCTCTTATTGAAATAATCCCATGACTATAACTCGATTTTTAGTTTTTTTTGAACCAAAAGACTTCTTAAATCCCCCTCTCCGGGTCCAGTGAGGCGGAGAGACGGGCACGAATTGAAGCTTTTTAGCGCTATCCGGACATCCCTTAAAATCCCTCTGGATTCCCCCTTTCTGGGCAATGGAAGAAAAAACTTGATCATCAATTATGAGAAAAATTTTGTGCCAGATCACAGAAACCTGATTGGTTAATAATAGTACATTAGTAATTATTTGCAAGGCAATATTTAGGTCTAAAAAGAGTTTTCAGGCAACGCCCGACAATCTTTTGGTAACGATTCATACCCCTTTGGTAAAAATTGCTTTTTTACATTCCCGGCATGGGTGGAAACGTAATATCTTTTCTTGCACAAGCAATTACCATGGCGATGTAATCCCATGGATTTATCCCGCGGCGTTTGCATAAATCATGAAATCGATGTAACAACCCATAATGCATGTCAAGGTCAGCATGCTGGTCGGCGACCCGGCGGTACTTTCTCCCAGAGGCCGATGCGCGTCAGGATTTAGTAAAGCAGACTTTGAACTCTTCGGATGTGAAAGGGAGCGGAACGTAAATGGGAACGCGTAAAACCGGACAGGGCCGGCAAGCTAAACACGGACGCGGACCTGAAAGGTTTTATGTTAAAGGCCGCCGGGTAAGGGATCAAAGAACATGATTTCCGTAGGGGTTGCAACAGCCACAGCAGACATCATCGTGAGCATGATGACCATCACCGGTCATTTCACAGCCGGGCACGGACCCTGGCCTGGTTTTTCCGATCGTTGCAGCCCATCTGTTCCTGTTCTATTTCGGCATTCTGGTTCGGCATTCTGGCCAATAACATGCCACCAGCGAGTCTGACCGCCTACGCCACAGCGGCCATCGCTCGCACGGATCCTATAAAAACAAAGCTGCAGGGCTTTGGCTACGACCTGCCTACAGCCATGCTTCCGTTTATTTTCATCTTCAATACCGTCTGCTTATTTATTTTGCATTGCAATCCGGGTTGCATCCGTGATAAATCCTTTTCTCGTGCATTCCCATACCGCATCCTGAATGATGCCGGACCTGCTGAAAGATATCTCACCGCTGCCACGCACCAAATCCACAATTTCAACCAGACAGGGTGGCTGTTTTGCAATGCCGGAAACGCTGAAGACATCCGTGTCCGACGGCGCAGATAAATCAGCATCCATGCAGTAAGTCGGTACGCAGACAGTGTTACAACCGGAATTCACCAGAAATTTACCGGCATAGTAAACGCAGGGGGCTGTAATTTTCAAAAACGCATCCACTTGGGCACAGGAAGTATCTGCCGCCGCTAGCGCGATGGATTCATATTTCCAGTAGAGTGACGCCGGATCGGCCGGATTTGCATAATAACCAAGCTTAAGCTTATAGAATGAACCGCCATATTCGATACACGGAAAGGTCATAGAAAGATCGTTGGCCACCGTTTCGCACGAGGAAAAAGCCGAACCCGCAACAGTAAAAAATGTCATCTGCAGTATCAATGCCGCTACCAAAATTTTCTTTTTCATCATACCTCCTGGTTATTGTTCCAAAATGAAATTTTTTATCTTTGGAGGGTTTTTTACTTCACCCCCACCGTTACCCAGTCATACCATATGTTTCCATCCAAAATTCCATTATTGGCCAGT
>SKZT01000091.1 GCA_007127235.1 Desulfobacteraceae bacterium | reverse complement strand
CCCTTGATTTTATTATGGTAGCGGGGACAGGATTTGAACCTGTGACCTTCGGGTTATGAGCCCGACGAGCTACCAGACTGCTCCACCCCGCATCAATTTGTGTTTACGAAAACTGAGAATAATGAAAAATGATTGATATGTCAAGGGTTTTATTTAACAAAAGAAGAAAGTAATTGGATAACATGTTGGCGTTTTTTTTGATCTAATCGTTTATCGGGCAATTGGATGAGGATTTTTTTGGATCGTGTAGTGTGACCAGCGGTTATT
The DNA here is from genome assembly GCA_007127235.1 of Desulfobacteraceae bacterium. Lineage (GTDB taxonomy): Bacteria > Desulfobacterota > Desulfobacteria > Desulfobacterales > SKZT01 > SKZT01. Next base: position 6,306 of record SKZT01000091.1, on the reverse strand, counting down.
TCGATGCTTGATTTAGGGATTTTCAGGCATTTGGCCAAAAAATTGATACACATTTTATTGGCCCCACCTCCGACCGGAGCAGCGGTGAGCTTGATTTTCAGTTCATCTTTGTATAGGCCGACAATGGTGTTTTTTGCCGATCGGGGTTGTACAAAAACGTTAATCAAAATACCTTCTGATTTTTCCTTAAAGAACATGGGAAGTTGACAATCGAGTTTTTAATGTCGCAAATGTTTATTTTTAGACGGTATTGTTTTTGATGCTGTTGATAATCGTGGTGGATGAAATATTTTCGGTAATGGGTATAAGCCTTATGTTGCCGCCATATTTTTCAACCTGCTGATGGCCGTAAATTTCCTTTGTTGTATAGTTGCTTCCTTTGGTTAAAAAATCCGGACGGACAATATCGATTAGCGTTAAAAGTTCATCGGATGAAAACACCACCACATAATCAACAGCATCGAGTGCACATAGTATTCTCACACGATTGTTTTGATTAATGACAGGTCTTCCGGGGCCTTTGAGCTTTCTTACTGACAAGTCATCATCGATGGCGACAATGAGTATGTCACCGAGTTTTTTTGCTTCCGATAACAGTTTGATGTGTCCGGCATGAATCAAATCGAAGCAGCCATTTGTCAGCACAATTTTTTCATTTTTTTGGCGAAACCGGGTCATTAGGGGGTTAAGATCAGATATTTCCTTAAATTTTGAAGATATGCCGATACTTTCGGATGTCATGGCTGCTGCGAGTTCTTTTTGGGTGACAGTGGCGGTACCCATTTTACCCACAACAATTCCCGCGGCGGTATTGGCTAAAGAGGCAGCCTGACCAAACGAGGCTCCTGATGCAACGGCAAGCCCCACCACCGCTAAAACGGTATCGCCGGCGCCGGATACATCAAAAACCTGTCTGGCTTTTGTGTGGATTCGATAAGGCGGAGTGTTTTTTTCAAATAAAACCATGCCGTCTTTACCGCAGGTAATCAGCAGTTTTTCCATTTCCACTTTTTCCAAAAGAATTGAGGCCGCTTGTAACAGAGTGGATTCATCTTTTATTTCAACATTTGATGCCAGGGAAGCTTCTTTTTTGTTGGGGGTTATGAGGGTAACACCAGAATATTTTCTAAAATCCAGCCCCTTGGGATCAACGATGATCATTTTGTTGTTATATTTACAAATTTTAACAAGCAGGGACAAAAGAGTTTTAGTTAGTGTCCCTTTTCCGTAGTCGGATACGAGAACGATGTCTGCCTGCGGTATTTGTTCTTCCAGCTTTTTGACCAAAAGTCGGCAAGTGTGATCGGAAATTTCCCTTTTGGTTTCACGATCTATTCTTAAAACATGCTGGTTTGATGCGATGATCCGGGTTTTTCGGGTTGTGGGGCGTTTGGGGTCCTGAAGTACTCCCTCAATGTTGACATTGAGTTTTTTGAGCATTTCAATGAGAAGATTTCCATCATGACCGGTACCGGCAACACCAACGGCGGTGACTTTCGCCTCCAAAGCCACAAGGTTGTTGATCACGTTTCCGGCTCCGCCAAGTGTGAATTGTTCATGGTTAACTTCCACGATTTGAACCGGCGCTTCGGGAGATATTCTTTCCACATCCCCCCAAAGGTATTCGTCGATCATGAGATCACCGGCAACCAGAATACGGCAATTGGAAATTTGAACAGGATCGAAGTTAATGATATTGCCGGATGAAATCATAGTGATTGGCCACTGGTGGGTGACTGCGAGTTTTGTTGTATATTGTTTTTGATCAATTCCCTGAAAAATCCCGGGGGACGAATGACCTTTCCCTGGGTATCCATGAAGGCATGCTTGGTGTAGCCGGTGGTCAACAATCTTTTATCAGCCTGGTTGCAGACTTCATAGTTGAACTTTATACCGGCTTTTACGCTGGTATCTAAAACCGTTTTGATGACAAGGATGTCGTCGTATTGGGCTGACGCCAGAAATTTACAGTAGGCTTCCGAGACCGGAAGCAAAACTCCTTTTTCTTCAATGCTTTTGTATGAAAGACCCCAGGACCGGATCATTTCTGTGCGTCCTATTTCAAACCATCGAAGGTAGTTACCGTAATAAGCGATACCCATCTTATCGGTATCGCCGTAAATCACTCTATAGGTTGTTTGGTGTTCCAGCATATTGCAGCATTAACCTCTGTATTCCGCATTTACCAACAGTATCTCTCAGGTTAGTTTCCCATTTTTGAAAACTCATTTTCAAGCATTTCTTTGAGCTGACTGTAATTGTACACCACCGGAAATTCGGGAAATTCATCAATCAGATGGGGTGGGGGACAAAACAAGATACCCATGTCCGCTTCTTTTAACATATCAATATCGTTATAAGAGTCACCCATGGCGACAACATTGTATTTCAATGTTTTCATCGCCTGAACGGTTTTTTTCTTGCCATTTTTTTGGCGCAGCTGATAGTCTGAAATGGTGTTGTTTTCAGAGATTTTCAAGGTGTGGCAAAAGAGAGTAGGGTAACCCAGTTTTTTCATCAGGGGCCCGGCAAATTGAACAAAGGTGTCTGATACCACAATCACCTGGGTTTGAGAACGCAGCCAGTTTAAAAATTCCAGTGCTCCCGGCAGTGGGTCCATGGTTTTTATAACATTTTGAATATCTGTCAGTTTCAAACCGTTTTTATCGAGAATGGACAGACGTTTTTTCATGAGCACATCATAGTCGGAAATATCCCGGGTGGTCAGCCTCAGCTCTTCGATCCCGGTTTTTTGGGCCACATTAATCCAGATTTCCGGTACAAAAACGCCTTCCAAATCCGAACAGACAATATGCATAAGGTTACTCCGTTTTTATTGGTCTTTTATTCGTCGTTTTCATCTTCGATGCGAATCAAAGTCGGTGGTTGACTGATTACGTTCAAAAGGGCGATTTCAGCCAGGGCCTGCTTCATTGATGCTTCCTTGGCTCTGTGGGTCATCATGACAATCGGAACCGATCCTTTTTGTTTTCTCCCTTTTTGTTGAACGGATTTAATACTGATATTGTGATTGCCCAGAATTCCTGAGATTTTTGATAATACACCCGGTTGATCCAGCGCTGAAAAACGAATGTAGTGATGGGTTGAAATCATCTCCATAGGTATTACCGGAATTTGTTTGATATTGGGTGTCTGGTATGACAAAAGCGGAACCCTTCCGATGGCCTTATGTAAAATATTGCGGGCGATATCAACGGTATCGCTGATGACCGAGCTTGCCGTGGGCATCATTCCGGCCCCATGGCCTGAGAGAAAAAGATCGCCGACAGCATCGCCGGTGATGGTTACAGCGTTCAGAGATCCCCTGACACTGGACAAAATGTTATCGGAAGCAATCATGGTGGGATGCACTCTGGCTTCGACGGCATTTTCCCCGATCTTGCTGATGGCCAGAAGCTTGATGCGAAAACCGAACTCATCGGCAAAACGAATGTCCATCGGTGTAATCCTGGAAATACCTTCGATATAAATATCTTTGAAGTTAATTTGCATCCCGTAAGCAAGAGAGGTTAAAATAGCCAGTTTATGGGCTGTATCAAAACCTTCCACATCCATTGTGGGATCGGCTTCGGCAAATCCATTCGCCTGAGCATCGGCCAAGGCCGATTCAAAAGGAATACCTTCTTCGGTGATTTTGGTCAGGATGTAGTTGCAGGTTCCGTTCAGAATGCCGGTCATGCTGTAGATATGATTTCCCACCAGGGACTCGCGCAGTAGTTTGATAATGGGCATACATCCGCCTACACTGGGTTCAAAAGCAAGATCGACCTGGTATTCATGGGCAGCCTGGAATAAACTTTGTCCCTGATTGGCCAAAAGGGATTTATTGGCAGTGACCACATGTTTTCCATTTTGCATGGCCTTCAATATCAGGTCTTTTGCAACACTCTGGCCTCCTATCATTTCGAGGACAATATGAATATCCGGGTCATTGACAATACTATAGGCGTCGGTTGTAAACACGCCGTTTTCCAGTTCGATTTGTTGGCTTCGGCTGATATCGATGTCTGCAATACGTTTTAATCGTACATCTGCTCCTACCCGTGACCGAATTAATTCCCGGTTGTTGATGAGCATACGGGCAACACCTTCACCCACCGTTCCCATACCCAGAAGCCCCACATTGATTTCTTGCATAGACCACTCCCGTTATTGGATCTAATTCATTATTTTACGTATGCCCCTTACAGCCTGATTAATTCGCTGGTTGTTTTCGATCAAAGCGAATCGTACGTAGTCATCACCGTATTCTCCAAAACCGAGTCCCGGGGAGACAGCCACGTGGGCTTCCTTGATGAGAAACTTGGAAAACTCCACGGAACCCATGTGTGAAAATTTATCCGGTATTTTTCCCCACACAAACATGGTGCCCAGTGGTGGCTTGATATGCCACCCAACACGCTCCAGTCCTGATATGAGCGCGTCTCTTCGGGTTTTATAAATATTGCAGGTATCGGCAACACATTTTTGGGGGCCGTTTAAAGCGATGATAGAGGCTATCTGTATGGGTTGAAAAATGCCATAATCCAGATAGCTTTTAATTCTGCTCAGAGCAAAAATGGTTTCCTTGTTGCCGACACAAAATCCCACACGCCATCCGGGCATATTGTAACTTTTGGAAAGGGAGAAAAATTCAACTCCAATATCTTTTGCCCCTTTGACTTGAAGAAAACTTGGAGCTTTGTAATTATCAAAGGTCAGATCGGCATATGCAAAATCATGAATTACCATGATATTGTGTTCTTTGGCATAATCCACGATTTTTTCAAAAAACCCGGGTTCTACAACCTCGGTAGTGGGATTGTGCGGGTAGCAGAGGATCAAAATCTTGGGTTTAGGCCAGGTTTGGCGTGTGGCCGCCATCAGGTTTTCGAAAAAATCGTGCTCCGGTCCCACGGGAATTCCCCGAACATCACCACCGGAAATGATGGCTGAGTAAGGATGTATCGGGTAGGTAGGGTTGGGTGTAAATACCACGTCTCCCGGCCTGATTGTTACCAGAATAAGGTGACTTAAGCCCTCTTTAACACCGATAGTCACAATGGCTTCGGTTTCCGGATCAATATCCACGTCATATCGGCGTTTATACCAGTCGGAAATAGCCATTCTCAGCTTGGTAATTCCTTTTGAAGCCGAGTAACGATGGTTGTGGGGTTTTTTCGCCGATTCCAAAAGCTTTTCTACGATATGATCAGGCGTGGCCAGATCCGGGTTGCCCATACCCAGGTCAATAATATCGATTCCGGCGCGTCTGGCTTCCATTTTGATTTCATTTACTTTTGCAAAAACGTAGGGAGGCAGACGATCAAGTCTTGAAAATTGTGTCATGTAATTCCTCTTTTTCAAAAATATTTTTTGAAAAACAAAGTTAAATTATTTACAATAGGATTATTCGGATGTCAAAAAAATTGTTTTGACTTTTGCATTAAATGATTCTAATTCTCTGCTTTATTGAAAAGGGATTGTACCACATTGAGGGGAGAAATAAATGAGTAAATCTTTAACCTATGCAGATGCAGGTGTTGATATCGATAAAGCCAATGATTTTGTGAGCCGGATCAAAGGTATTGTCAAAAAAACACCCAGAACCGGGGTTATGGGAGAAATCGGAGGTTTTGGGGGATTGTTTTCCTTGAATGCTGAGTTATATGAGCGTCCCGTGCTGGTGAGCTCCACTGATGGAGTCGGAACAAAGCTCAAGATTGCTTTTATGATGGAAAAGCATGATACAGTCGGCATTGATCTTGTGGCCATGTGTGTCAACGACATTGCCGTACATGGAGCAAAACCGCTTTTTTTTCTGGATTACCTGGCAACCGGTAAGCTTGATACCCAGAAAGCTTTGAGCATTGTCGAGGGTATTGCCGAAGGATGCAGTCAGGCCAACTGCGCATTGATAGGGGGAGAAACCGCGGAAATGCCGGATATGTATGCTCCGGGTGAATACGACCTGGCCGGTTTTACGGTTGGTATTGTTGATAATGACAAGATCGTGGATGGTTCCGAAATTGGGGTGGGTCATTTGCTTATCGGAATCGGGTCAAGCGGTCTTCACAGTAACGGTTTTTCGCTGGTAAGAAAAATTTGTTTTGAAATTCTGAAAATGAAAATAGACGATCATGTACCTGATCTTGGAAAAACCATAGGAGAAGAACTTTTGACTCCCACGCGGATTTATTCCGAAACAATCCTCAACCTCATTCGTGATCTTCCCATTGATGGCTTTGCTCACATTACCGGTGGGGGCATTTCCGACAACCTGGTGCGTGTAATCCCGGAAGCTTG
>SKZT01000103.1 GCA_007127235.1 Desulfobacteraceae bacterium | reverse complement strand
GGCCCGTATTCTGCGTTGCATTGAGGGGCACAGACAATGAGTATGCACCCCTCAATGCGCCTTGAATACGAACCAAAATCCGGCGCAATCTTGGGGGCATTATTTCTTGCCACGTCCCTAATTTGAAAGTGGTGTTTATGTTCATGTTGAAACGCTGATATATTTTCTATCCAGTTCAAAAGGTCTATCGCTTCGGCATTATGTCCCAGTGATATGAGAGCCTGGGCAGTCAGGGCAGAATCCCTTATCCAGACATATCGATAATCCCAGTTTCTGACCCCTCCGATTGTTTCAGGCAGGGAAGTGGTTGGAGCAGCGGCCATTGCTCCTGTTTCAGCATGGGTTAGAATTTTAAAGACAAGTTCCGCTTCCCTGCCCTTGACAGTCCATTGTACAATGATACCAGGCTTGTTTTCGGAAGGCTTAGAACCATCTCATCATCCTGGTCATGGAAAAGATACGGTCTCCCATGCCTGGGATGGAAATTCGGGGTTTACCTGTAAGATATGGTGCAACCAGATATTCGGTACACTCCACTTTACCACCAAAATTACCCTGAATGCGAGTCCCTTCTTCGAAAACAATAGCCTGTACCATCCGCATTATTTGGGCCGGATTTCCATAAAATGCGAAACAATCAGGCTCATAAAGATTTTTAAACCACGGAGACATTACAATGGCGCGTTCTTCGTTATTTTCAAGCCGGGTTATTCATTAGAAACTCCTTGATCATTTTTTATGAGGGTCCTGGAAAAAAGTTGCCCTAAAATCGCAACGGATTCCATGTCCAGATATGTTTCAATACTTTTTTGAAAAAGAATTGAGCAACCGGCGGAAAATTCATTGTCAGCATCATTGAAAAGAAGCAGGACCGGTATTTTGGGAAGAGCGGTCAGCTTCATGGAAACATCATACGCAATATCCAAATCGGCAATTTTTCCTCCGATGATTTCACATGATTTTTTAAGATGATCCGCTTTTCCGGAAAAATGGGTTTCAACGGGTCTTTCGACATCATGGGAGAAAAAACTGATCAAGGGTCCCGCATCTTTAAAATCCTTATAGGATGTCCAGGGAGACTCAAAAAAAGGAGCCGTGGGATTGGTTAACAAATATTTAAACAGAAGTATACAAATCCCGTAGTCAGGCCTTTTGCCGGATTGATCCACAATTGCCTGAGAACTAACACTATAAAATTCTCCCAGTAAAGGAATCCTTATATTGCTTTTTTTATAGTCCAGTTTTAGATCATCTGCGATTTCTTTTAGTGGCAACTCTTTGATTTTTAATAAATAAAATTCGTAATTTTTGTTAAAGACTGAGGATTTTTCATGCATTTGAAGGCCGCCTTTCCGCGTGGAATCAGGAATCACTGACCCTTTCAATTTTACTGTTGAGCAGTGCAAATTTTTTTTCAATGGCTTCATAACCCCGGTCAAGATGATAAACACGGTGAACAACTGTTTCACCCTTGGCAATGAGTCCGGCCAGAATCAATGAAGCGCTCGCTCTTAAATCGGTTGCCATCACCGGTGCACCATACAAATTTTTTACACCTTTAACCATGGCAATATTACCCGAAATTTCAATATCGGCGCCCATCCGATGCAACTCGCTCACGTGGATATATCGATTTTCAAATATATTTTCAGAGATAAGACTGACACGATCCCCCAAGGCCATAAGAACCATGAACTGAGCCTGCATATCCGTAGGAAATCCGGGATATGGCAATGTTTTGACATCGGCACTTTTGATAATTTCAGCTCCTCTCACCCTGATGCTGGATCGTTCGATATCAATCTGAGCCCCGGTTTGCTTCAATTTATTGATAACCGCCCGCATATGGTCCGGATCACACCGGCAGATTCTGACATCGCCTTTTGTCAGAGCAGCGGCAACCATGAATGTACCGGCTTCTATTCGGTCGGGAATAATGGGAACCGAAACAGGATAAAGCCGCTTGACTCCTTTAATATTAATCACAGATGTTCCGGCACCTTGAACATCAGCACCCATCTGGTTCAAAGTATCTGCCAGTGCAATAATTTCGGGTTCTCTGGCCACGTTTCTAAGAACGGTATCCCCTTTGGCCAATACAGCAGCCATCATGAGATTTTCAGTACCGCCAACTGTGGGAACATCCAAATAAATATCGGTACCCAACAATCGTTTTGCTGTTGCCTCTACATATCCATGTTTCAATTCAATGGATGCCCCCAATGCTTCGAGTCCCTTTAAATGAATATTGATGGGACGCGCACCAATGGCACAACCTCCGGGAAGCGACACTCTTGCTTTTCCAAGCCTTGAAACCAGGGGACCCAAAACCAGAATGGAAGCCCGCATTTTTCGCACCAGATCATAAGGCGCCACGGAATTGTTCAAACCACTTGCATCAATGGTAACCACGTTTTGGTCCTGCTCAACTTTCGCCCCCAAATGAGCAAGAAGTTGTTTGATACTATCAATATCCCTTAAACAAGGTACTTTCTCATAGGTGTTCAACCCGTCAGCAAGCAGCGACGAAACCAGTATCGGAAGTGCTGCATTTTTTGAACCACTGATATGGACTTCCCCTGATAAAGATACCCCGCCTTGTATAATAATTTTATCCAATTGAGTAAATTCCTTGAACTTTGCGATGTGAAATCGTATCCGAAAAAAAAAGCGCCCTCCCATATTTCGGGTGAGCGCTTTTTGTCAGAAATCATATCAAATCATCGGAAATCAGTGATGTTCATCTTCGTGGGACCCTTTTTCCTGTATTAGGGTATCATAGGCAGCCTTGCCGATACAATAGGTCATTCCGGCGCCTATTATGGACAACGCATACCATAATCCTCCATGAAACACATAGTGCCCCATATCCCAAATCCACTCAAAAGCAAATGGAAACATATTATCCTCCTTAGTTATGTGGCTGTTTCAGTGGCCGGACTTAAGTCACCAGTCGCCAGTTCCTTCTTCTCCTCTTTCTCAACTGTCTCCACTTCAGCCTCTTCACCCGGAATCGGATTCAATTCCCGCTCCTGCGGAAATATGGGCAGATAGCGGTATGAAATTGAAATCAGAATGGCTCCGTAAGCTACCGGTAAGATAGTTGTGGCAATTTCCTGCCAACTCGGAAAATAGGTAAACCAGCTTTGGAAAGTCATGACAGGCATCGCAAGCAACTGAAGCACCATAACCCACCGGTTTGTGCAAATCCCTATACAAGCCAGCGTTATGGCAATCCACAAAGCGATCTTGTTGGTGCGCCCGAATTTGGTCACCAGAATCAACGCCGGAACTATTCCTCCGATAACAACCTCAAGAAACAATATCCAGTACCCATAAACTGATCCGGGATCACTCGTGTAAAATTGTGCAAGGGTCAAACCCATGCCGGGTGCGGTGTGGAAAGCCCAATAATAGGTATCAATGAGCTTTGCAATAATATATGTCAATAGCATCCATCCGGATATCTTTGCCAGCAATTCGATGACATTGTCCTTGACGAGCTTTTTGCGGGTCACCTTTTCAGTGATTTTGGTAATCAATATGGTAAAACAGGGGCCAACTGCTGCCGCAGACCATGTAAAAAGAAAGAATGTCCACGGCCAGATCAGGATACCTTCGCGAAATCCGAAAGGTCTTCCAAAAAGCACTCCTGCAACTCCTCCCAGGGATCCTTGATGAAAAAAGGACAAGAAGGCCCCGGTGGCCGCAAAAACTGCCATAATTTCATGCATGTTGTGGCTTAGATTATGAAAAAATGGAATTTTGTCGATTTTTCGGTTTTCCAGAACCAGAGGTATGTATTCGATAGTCAGCACAGCAAAATACACTGTGAGACAAAAGGCCACCTCGGTCAACATGGAATGGACATTTGCATGCCAGAAAATGAACCATCCTCTCAGGGGCTGCCCAATGTCAATGGCAAGAATAAGCAATGCGGAACTGTAGCATATGAATCCGATAAGAACCGCATAATTTATGATATTTTTCAGTTCCTTTATGCCAATGATATAGCGCAGAAAGCCGGTGAAAAAAGCACCTCCGCCCAATGCAATAATAGCCAGGTCAGCCCAAATCCACAGAGCAAACCCATATGCATCATTCATGTTGGTCTGATTTAATCCCTTCAACCAACACAGGATCATGGCGTAAACACCAATGGCAAGAACAAAACCACACGCACTGATCCATAATAAAAATTTTCCGAGTGAACAGCGTTGCACTCCTTTGGGAATTAAGTCGGAATCCATGAGGTATACGCTCCTAAATATTTAAATGGTTACCGATACCATAATTGTCGCTTGAACATTCAAAAATACTAACGGCTCCTGATCTTAGCTTTTGAACTTAGCGTTTGATCTTAGCCTGGGCCATTTCTCTTTTTTCCTCTTCCAGGTAATTATCACCGGCCATCCTAACCCATAAGCGGTCGGAGAGATAATAAACCTTCGGGTATGTCTGAAGTCTTTCCAGAAGCTGAAAAGCATTGGGGCTGTTTTTGAGTTCATATACAGCATGTGCTGGATTAATCAGGTCACCAAAAGTGATTGCCTTGGCGGGGCAGGCCTGTGTGCATGCTGTCTGATATTCATGCTCTTCAATATCTTTCCGGCCTTGGACAAACGCCCGCTCCCTGGCTAACTGATACCGATGGTAACAGAAACTGCATTTTTCAACGACACCGCGCATGCGGACAGAAACGTTCGGGCTCAAATAGTTTTCCATACCCTCAGGCCAAACCGGGTCCCACCAATTAAAGTGTCTGACGTGGTAGGGGCAGGCAACCATACAATACCGGCATCCGAAACACCGTGTATAAATTTGGCTCACAATACCGGTGTCCATACCGTAATCAGTAGCTGTCGCCGGACAAACTGAAACACATGGGGAATGCCCATGATCTCCCATACCCGAGCAATGCTGACACGGTCTTGGAAGATAACAAATTTCGGTGTCCGGATAGGGCTTGCCGTTGTTTAATTTGTATACCCGAATCCATGTTATACTTCTGATCTTATCCGTTTCATCTTTTTTGAAAGGCACGTTATTTTCCTGCATGCAAGCAACCATGCAAGCCCCGCACCCGGTACATTTGTCCAGGTCGATGACCATCCCATACCTTTTGAATGTTGTATTGTGTCCTTTTTCCATCAGAACCTCTTATAGATATCCAATCGTTCAGCAATCATGCTCCGGTTATCAGGCTTTCGCGGCTGTTGATACAAATGCCCCCCCGGCAGCTAGGCGCCAATTAATTTTAAAAAGCTTATCAGGCCTTACTAAATTTCGCCCGGATTCCCCATGCCGCATTCAGCCCGGTGACAGGATCCTCTACTACACCCAGCACCTGGTTGATGTTCACACCTTTTCCGTTTCCCATGTAATCATCATATGCGGTATGCCCCAAACCTGATGGCATTGCAATTACATTGGGCATAATTCCGTCATAGAGAGTTACTTTAACCCTGGCCGAACCAACGGAAGTTTCCAGATTAGCGTAAGAACCTTCTTTAAGGCCTAAAATCAAAGCGGTTTCCGGATTGATCTGTACAACTGTATCCTGGTGGTACAAAGCCTTGTCGGAAACAACTTTCAGCATGAAAGGAGCCGAGGCCACATAACCGGTCGACAAGGGCATGGAATCATAGGGAATTAAAACAAAATTACCGGCGGCTCCATTGATTCCCAGATCCTCAAAATGTGGAATACCGGCTTTGCTGTTCTGAGATTTGTTGACATCGTCGGCTACAAACTGGAACTTACCGGCATTGGTCTCAAGAGCAGGAGAATTGGCCACGAAATTCTTATCTTCTGTAACAACCTGTTTTTTGAGTATTTCCCATTGAGCGCCAAGGGTTTCTTTCAGGCATGTTTCATAATCGCGCCATTTAAAAGCATCGGCAATAGAGCCTCCAAAAGATTTGGCAATCTTGATAATAATATCACCCGTATTTATGGTGTTGTGAAGAGGTTTAACCACCGGTTTTGTCAGGTTTAACACGGGCTTTTTGTACATGGCAGCGGTGGGAACATCCTCATAGCGCTCCAGGTAAATGGGATTGGGCAATAAAATGTCGGAAAACTGAGCCGTTTCATCCATAAACGACGAAAAGCTGACAATGTAGGGAATCTTTTCGAAAGCTTTCTTTACAGCTTCGGTATCCGGCATGGTATAAAGCGGATTGGCATTTGACACCAAGAGCGCCTGGATTCCGTAAGAATTTTCCTCGTTGATCATTTTTGGGAAACGATCCAGCAGACTTGTCATGAAGGGATATTCTTTGGAACCGGCACCGTCGATACGCCCCTTTTCAAGTCCCTCTAATGCGGTTTGATCCGGTTTCGCCTCCGCCCACTTGATGTAATCAGGCTTGGGAACGCTCCAGAGGCCCCCTTCCCTATTGAAATTTCCCTTGAGCGCATTTAATGCCAATACTGCCATTGTTTCATGAACATTTCCTGCAATACGTCCTTCCCCTCTTCCACAAATGGCAATGGGTTTTGATGCCTTCGCAAACTCTCTGGCAATCGCAACAATCTGGGAACTTGCTATTCCGGTAATTACCGATACCTTTTCAGGGCTGTAGTCTTCCATCACCAGGCTTTGGTATTTTTGAAAACCGCTGGTGGAGGTATTGATAAAATTTTCGTCATATAGCTTTTCCCGGATAATCACATGAGCAACCCCCATAATCATGGCGGCCTCAGTGCCCGGATTTATGGGAACCCACCTGTCGGACTTGGCTGCAGTATTGGAAAGCCGGGGTTCGACCTGAATTACACTTCCATCTTTTTTCAATTTCCCAATCGCCTGAAAAATCTTTACCGGAGAACCCCACCCCTCCAGAATTCCGCTTCCAAAACTCAAAACGAAATCGGCATTTTCAAAATCAAACCCTACCGATGCCCTGCTACCCTGCATTAAGTGAAGCGCAGCCTCGTAGGAATCTTCGACGGTGGAAGGGGTCATAAAGTTGGGAGAACCATAGACGGTCAGAAATCTTTCCAGCAAACAGGCAATTGTGCCCTCTTTTTTGCCCGAAATGACTGCCACCTTTTCAGGCTCCCCGTTTGAACGGATCTCGCTAAGCTTTTCTGAAACTTCCGTAAGAGCCTGTTTCCAGGAGATATTTTTCCAGCGGCCTTCACCGCGTTCTCCCACTCGTTTCAGGGGGGATGGTAACCTGAAAGGGCCATAAAGGTATTGAAGCCCCGATGCTCCCAGTATGCATATTCCACCGTCATTAACCGGGTGATCCTTCATTCCATCAATCTTAACGGCTCTGTGGTCCACTTTCCGTACTGAAATGCCGCAACCACCGGGGCAAAGGGTACAGGCAGAATTTTCCAAGGAATATGCACCATCTCTGGGAACTGGTGTCCACGGCCAGTTTTGTGTCCAAATAGATAAATCATCTGTAATCTTCCAGGGCAACGGTGACAGGGTGATGCCTACTGTAGTCCCAAGGGAAAATGACAAGAAACATCTTCTGCTAAGTTTCATGGATATTACCTCATTACGTGAAAGTGCGAGCTATTTTGATTTGCGCCCACAACAGAATGATATTCCAAAACGCTGTTATTTATGACAGACAAAACAGGGACCTTTTAGGGTTTGCACACTGTTTTGATTAACATTGTTTCTCTGGTGGCAATCCGAGCAATCACTCATTTTCATCCGGTCCCAGGTGTTTCGCTTCAAACCGGCAATGTTCTGCCCCCATATGTTGCGGCTGTAACTGCTCAGGCGGTTGTATTCGTAAACCGGCAAACTGGTGGATTCTCCGATGTCCCCATGGCAGGTTCTGCAGTCCATCTCGGCATTGATAACATGGGCTGCGTGGGAGAAAAATACGCAGTTGGGTTGCTTATAATAGATCAGCCAGGGGACCTCTAAATTATTGGCAACATACTGTTCATGGAAGATTATTTCATCTTCACTGCCCCCGTGTATGTCGTAATGGCAATCAATGCATTGTTCAAGCTTTGGGGCCCCGGAAAACGTACCATCCTCCCTGAAGAAATGGCAACTTTGACAACCATTATCCACCATCAGCATATGATTTTCATGGTTGAAATCAAAAGGCTGCTCCTTCTGAGAATAGAGTACTTTGGGAAATAAGATCCACCCAACCATAATACTTACCCCAAGTCCAAGGACAAAGAAAATGAAGATTATGCCGGCATTGCTTGGCTCTTTGGATTTATCAGCCCCCTTACCGGCTGTTTCTTCGGAAACCTCTTTGGTCTTTTCCTCTGATGCACTCATGGAATCTCCGTCAAATTGTGGTTTAAATTTTCACAAAAAAAACCCAAAATATCATCTTTAACCCAGCGCAAACTTTTTCGTGTTTTTACCCCGCTTTCATTGTCAAAATGGCAAAAACATGAACCATTGCGCACTAAAGGCCAAATAAATTTTTAAACTAAATTTACCCAAAACCATCGGGATAAAAATAATTTGTGACTGTTTATCTATAGTTATCTTTTTTGTCAAGGAAAAATCATTAACCCGTGGCTGCGTAACTATGTAAACCCGGAAGAAGATTCACTCCAAAATAGGTAAACATCATTGCTCCAAAGCCCACAATGGAAAGCCAGGCAACCCTTTTTCCACTCCAATCTCTCATCATTCGGGCATGAATGAGCGTGGCGTAAACAAACCATGTGATCAGCGACCAGGTTTCTTTGGGGTCCCAACCCCAGTACCTTCCCCAGGCTGAATTGGCCCAGACTGCTCCCGAAAGAATCCCGATGGTAAGAAATAAAAAACCGAACAACACCAGACGATATGTGAGTTCATCCAGGATTTTCGGCCTGGGAAGCCTGGCAAGCAGGCCATGTTCAGATTCTGGACGCTGACGCAGGATAAACATAATGCTCACACCGAATGCAATGGTAAAGGCAGCATACCCGATAAAGCAGGTGATAACATGAACAATGAGCCAGTTGCTTTTCAATGCGGGCACCAGAGGCAAAATACGGTCACTGATATTGGGGGAAAGACTGGCGTATGCTAGCGCCAGAAAGGCCAGTGGGAAGGTAAATGCACCCATCACGCGATTTTTGTATTTCTGCTCTATAACCAGGTAAACGATGGCAATGCAGATGGCAAAAAATACCAGGGATTCGTAAAGGTTGGACAGTGGAATCCGTCCGAAGCCCAACTGATAAGACTCGATCCATCTTAGAAAAAAACCGGCAATGTTTCCGGCCAAACCCACCGCAGCAACCCACGTAGCCACCTTTCCGGGAAAATCCTTTTTAAAAATAAAGGCAAATATGTATAAAAATGCTGCCATTCCATAAACAAAGGTCGTGTATGACAATATAACGGAACTATTCATTCTATCCTCTCGATATCAAGTTGTCATGCTCTTCATCTGAGTTACCGAGCTATCGCCTTGATGTGAATTTTGTAATTTCTCTGAAATTTTTTCGATCTTATTTTTTATCCCCAGCTTATTTCTATTGGAGGAGCCCGCAATCATTACCTGGCTGCTGTTGCCGGAGCGGAGAACTTCGATACAAATACGCTGATGAGACACAAAAAAGGTTATAAAACAGCCCACAATAATAAGAATAAATCCTATGTAAACCACTGGAACTCCGGGGTCATAAGCGACCTGAAGTCCTGTGTAATATATCTGGTCATAATCCTGAACCGAAAAAACAAAGTCCCCCTGTCTCATGCGATCGAAATGGGGAAAGCGAACCGGCATAATTACCTGGACAGGTTCACCCTCTTTTGGATTCAAAATGCCGGCAAAAGCCGCTCCGATGGATCGGCCCCCAAACTGAGCGCTGTGGGTATAATCGTGTACGATAAAGGTGCCTTTATCATCAGGAAGTTCGATGGATTCACCGATCTTTACTTTTTTAATGAAATTGAATCCGGATGGATTCTCCGCGCTGGCGATACGCAAAGTCAAAGAATCCGATGGCAAAGAACCGTAACTGGACTGGTAAAGAGTAATGCCTCTATGTTTTAATGGATCATTGACAATAATATCTTTTTGTCTCACCGCTTTGTCGTCTTCCAGAATGGTCAGAGAGCTCCGGTATTCTTTGGGTGAACCCGTATCATAAAAAGTGACACTGAAACTATCACAACGGATTTCAAAATCCAGCGGATAAATCTCGTTTGTATGCCGCAACCTGATCTGGTTGGCAGTTTCACCTTCCGGAATATTGACAAATCCTTCAAAGCCGTAAATGGATCCCATGAGAGAACCCACCAGCATAAAAATAATGCTCACATGAACGATATAGGCACCTAAGCGTGTCCATCGCCCTTTTTCCCCGAATACCACAAACCCCTTGTCGGTTTCTTCCAGCCGGCAATAGCTGAATTTTTTGCACACAAAGGATTGATAGTCCTGGCGAAGAGATTGGATCGGCTTTTCGGTTTGAAACTCCACTTTGGCCGGTTCTTTTTTGAAACGGTCCACATTGAATTTGGGTTTTTTGACCGAAACCACTTTCCAGGTTTTGGGAAACCTCTCCCATGAACAGACTACAACATTGATGGTCAATAAAATGATCAAAAGCTGAAACCACCATGAGCGGTACATATCAAAAAAATTCAAAAACAAAAAAATCCTGTACAGGTTTTCACCAAATGCATTTATATAAGCCGCAGGACTTTCATTTTGCGGTATGAGCGTTCCGATAATCGAAGTAACCGCCAATATCAGCAAAAGGGCTACCGTCAGTTTAACGGATGCAAAAAACTCCCAGATCCGAATCGTCGGATTTTCAGATGATTCATTTTGGGTCATGTAAAAAATCCTTTCTTGGTTTTAATTCTGAAGACCCGGTTTTATAGCAGATTAGGATAGTTGAATCAATATCAAATTGCCGTTACATTTTAATTTAGTATTGACAAAATTCAAGATTTTCTTTAATGGTTTGATTTTATTTGTGATTGGTATATAAAAATTCAATGCTTGCAGAGAGAATTCATGATCGAGCTAAGAAACATCACCAAGTATTTTGGTGCAAAAAAAGCTGTGGATACAATCTCCTTTGCCGTGGAAAAGGGCGAAATACTCGGTTTTTTAGGACCGAATGCTGCCGGAAAATCCACCACCATGCGCATAATTACAGGGTATATTCCTCCATCAAGGGGTACTGTTGTTATCGGTGGCAATGATATCCTTACCGATTCCTTATCCGCCCGTGGTAAAATCGGCTACCTTCCTGAAAATGCCCCAGCCTACCCGGATATGACTGTGTATGCATTTCTCGATTTCTGCGCTCAAATTCGGGGGTTTTCGGGAAAGGATCGAAAAACCAAAACTGAAGAAATTATTGACCGATGTTTTCTGAATTCGGTCAAACACCAGGCAATCAGCACACTGTCGAAAGGGTATAAGCAGCGGGTCTGTTTTGCACAGAGTATCATCCATGATCCGGAATATTTAATTCTTGATGAGCCCACCGATGGTCTGGATCCCAACCAAAAACATGAAGTACGAATGATGATTCGCAATATGGCCGCTGAAAAGGCCATTATTCTTTCCACCCATATTCTGGATGAAATGGATGCGGTTTGCACAAGGGCCATTATTATCGCCAACGGTCGTATCGTCGTTGATGAAACCCCGGAGAATCTCCGAAAAAAATCCCCCTCCCATGGTGCAATCACTCTCGAAATACCCAAGGGTAATCCGAAAAAGCTGATAGCATGCCTGAAAAGTATTGCGGGAACCAAGTCTGTCGAGAGTCTCACGACAGAAGATCAAAGCCTTCGGGTCCGTGTTTTTCCCGAACCAGGGTCAGATGCCATTGCTGAAAAGATTCTGTCGGAACTCATAAAAAAGCGATATAGAGTAAAATCGATCTTTGTGGAGCAGGGACATCTGGATGAGGTTTTCAGGATGCTTACCACCGAAGCATCGATGGAGCAAGATATTGATTTTAAGAAGAAACGTTTATCCAAGAGACTCCGGAACCTGCCGGATTTACGATCACAACGCCTTAAACAACCAGAATGAACATGAATCAAGCAAAAACGATTACCAACATCACTGTCATATTGAAAAGGGAGCTGGGAAGTTATTTCGGTTCACCCGTGGCTTACGTCTTTATTATAGTATTCCTGATGTTATCCGGTTTTTTCACATTCAACATCAGCCATTTCTTTGAGATGGGTCAGGCAGATCTTCGGAGTTTTTTTCAATGGCATCCCTGGATATATCTGTTTTTGGTTCCTGCTGTATCCATGAGGCTCTGGGCTGAAGAAAGACGGCTGGGAACCATGGAACTTCTTTTAACACTTCCCGTCACACTGCCTCAGGTTATTTTGGGAAAGTTTCTTGCAGGATGGATATTTTTGGGAATTGCGCTGCTGCTTACCTTTCCGCTGGTAATTACAACTCTATATCTGGGCAATCCGGACCTTGGGGCTATTTTTTGTGGTTATATCGGCAGCTTTTTAATGGCCGGTGCTTATCTCAGCATCGGAATCATGACATCATCCATGACCCGCAGCCAGGTGATCAGCTTTATTCTGGCGGTGGTTATCTGTCTTTTTTTTATCCTGGCCGGATTTTCTCCGGTTACCCGGGCATTTTCAGGGTGGGCACCATTGTGGCTGACTGACTTGGTGGCACAATTGAGTTTCTTGACACATTTTGCATCTATTGAAAGGGGCGTGCTTGATATTCGTGACATACTATATTTTGTTTCAATCATATTTTTTATGCTTTATACCAATGCCACCATACTGGAAAATCGAAAAACATCCTGATGGAGGTATGTGAACATGGCCGAAACAAATAAGAGCCTGAAAATGCAAATATTTTCTATTGGAGGGCTGGTAGCGGTTTTAATTATTGTTATTCTTGTCAATTTATTATTTGCCAGGACAAACTTAAGACTGGATATGACCGAGGACAAACTCTATTCACTTTCCCAGGGAACCCAAAATATACTCAGGGACCTTGAGAGAGACGTTCGCATAAACTTTTTTTATTCCCAGAGTATCCAAAACGCTCCGGCCCATCTGAGAATATATGCAAACAGAATTATTGATATTCTTTCCGAGTATGAATTTCAGAGCGGAAAAAAAATCACATTTGATATCCACGATCCAAAACCGGATTCCGAGGAGGAAGAATGGGCTCAAAGGTATGGCATAGAGGGTATTACCCTTCCCGCCGGCGAAACATTCTATATGGGTCTGGTGGCCATGTCAGCGGACCAGGAAGAAACTATCGCCTTTTTAGATCCGACTCAGGAAAAACGACTGGAATATGACCTGACACGCACAATTTCCCGGGTTCAATCATCGAAAAGCCAAAAGATCGGCGTTATGAGCGGACTTCCCGTTTTTGGAGAAATGCCGTTGAATCCCGGCATGGCCCAACGCCTACCCGAGCCCTGGTATTTTATAAAAGAGCTTCAAAGTACCTATGAAGTGGTCCAGGTTAATTTCAACGCTGATACTGTTCCGGATGATCTTGATTTGCTGATTATTATTCACCCAAAAGATATAAGCAGCAGTCTCGAGTATGCGATTGACCAATATATACTCAGGGGCGGAAATGCTCTGGTTTTTGTGGATCCGTATGCCACGCGGGATATGTCAGCTCAACACCAGGTGTCATCTTCATCGCTTCCCCGGCTTTTTGAAGCCTGGGGCATTTCCATGGCCCAGGACAAAGCAGTGGTGGATTTTGATTTTCCAACCGGCCTGAGAACCCAAAACAACCTGGTGGAAAGCAATCCTTCATGGTTGTCTTTATCCGGCGATGCATTCAATAAGAATGCGCTGGTTACATCACAGCTTGATTCCATGATTTTGCCCGTAGCCGGGGCAATCCAAAATACCGGAAACACCGATATAAAATACGAGCCACTGCTGCAATCGAGCACCAACGCTTCTTTGGAAGACACATTCAAACTAAGGTTCGGTACTGAAAATTTAAGGCGGGATTTCCAGCCTGCCGGTGAAAAATTCGATCTGGCAGTCAAAATAGAAGGCAAATTCAAAACCGCTTTTCCTGATGGAAAACCCTCGGAAAACAAAAATGATGAATTTTCCGAACCCGGTTTGAAAAAAAGTGTTGCCAGGTCTGTACTAATCGTTGTTTCCGACACCGACCTTTTATGGGACGACTACTATGTCAGCAAACAACATTTTTTGGGATTGCAGCTGGTGCAATTTTTTAACGATAATCTGAACTTTTTTCAAAACGCATCGGAAATGCTGGCAGGAAGTGATGAACTCATTCATATTCGTTCCCGGGGCACTTTTGACCGCCCATTTACCAGGGTGCAGATGCTCGAAAAAAAAGCCGCTTCCCAATGGCTGGAACGGGAGCAGGCACTTCTTAGAAAGGCTGAAGAAACCAATCATAAACTCAGGGAACTTGAAAAATTGAAAGATGCTTCTCAAAAATTTGTCATGAGCAAAGAACAAGAAGATGAAATACAGAAATTCAGGGACGAAAAAATGAGCATCAACCAGGAACTCAGACTGGTTAGGCGGCATTTACGATCCGATATTGAATCTTTGGGCACAAAAGTCAAATTTATAAACATTTTTCTAATGCCCTTGCTGGTGTCCATTGCCGGCCTGGGCTACGCTTTATACAAACGAAATAAAAGTCGACAAAGTTGAAGATAAAAAAAAATGAAACCTAAAACTTTTACGATACTATTTATCCTTCTGCTTCTTCTGGCTTCCGTAACCTATTTTGTTTTTAAGATTCAACCATCATCTTCCCGGGTTTCCTCCATGGGAGAAATGCCTTTTAGAGATCTTCCCTTAGATCGCATCAACGAAGTGCATATTACCCGGTGCGAAAAAGGTGTGACTGAAACGATTAAGCTTACAAAGAAGGATGCGGCCTGGGTGGTTGGAAACCGTTTTGATTATCCTGCCGATTTCGGCGCTATGCTTGAACTGGTTGAAAAACTCAGGAATGCAAAGGTGGGAAGGCAATTTGACGCATCCCCCGATATTCTCTCGCGTCTGGCGCTTCATGATCCCTTTGAACCCGATATTTTTGATAATGAAAAAGGAGTCCGGATCCGGATTATTTGTGAAGAGGATAACACCCTGGCAGACGTATTGCTGGGAAAACAGCGGGAATCCTCTGCAATAAACGGCGGGCATTACCTGAAACCCACAAACCGGAATACCATCTATCTTGTGGATCAAACATTTCGCTTTATCGGTGCACACCCCAGGGATTGGATCAAAAGTGAGCTGCTGAACATGGCACCCGAAAATATAGAAACTGTCACCTGTCTGAACCCCGTGGATCAAACCATCATTTATGAAATCAAACGTCCTGAAAAAGGAGCACCCCCGGAACTTCAAAATATAAACGATACGGAGTTCATAAAAAACCATATGGTGGAATCGGTTTTTGACACAATGTCTTCCTTTCAAATCCGGGACGTAGCCGGCAAAACAGGTACCATACCCGAAGAAATCACCGGTTTCAATCTCCTGCCGGTTTTTGAATTTCAGCTTTTTGACGGTACAGTTTACCGGTTTTACACGGGCAAAAAAGCGGGTGATAAATATGATGGTTTTTACTTCAAAACAGATGCCCCCGATCAATCACCATGGGTTTATATTATTTCTGAGTGGGTGCATCAATCCCTTATCACAGATCCTGAAATGTTTATCGAAAAAACGGCCGACCATCTGTAACCTTTAACCAGTGGCAGAAAAGATCCAATATGACCAAGGTTTATGAACTTATGCGGGCAGGGGTGCAAATTCCCAACCCTGAAAGCGTATTTATCGCAGATGATGTAAACCCTTCAAGAATTTCCAACAAGGATGTCATCATTTATGCCGGGTCTAAAATCTTCGGAGCCTCCACCCTGATTCTTCATGGGGCGCGAATAGGCTACGAATCACCGGTTACCATAGAAAACTGCCAAATCGGCCCCCATGTAGAACTTAAAGGCGGTTTTTTCAAGGAGGCTGTTTTTCTGGAAAATGCGTCCATGGGCTCAGGGGCTCATGTTCGGGAAGGCACTATCTTTGAGGAATACGCCAGTGCTGCTCATACCGTGGGTCTTAAACAAACTATTTTGTTTCCTTTCGTCACTCTGGGAAGCCTCATCAATTTTTGCGATTGTTTTATGGCCGGCGGCACAAGCAGGAAAGACCACAGCGAGGTGGGAAGTTCTTTTATTCATTTCAATTACACACCCAGCCAGGATAAGGCCACAGCATCATTGATAGGTGATGTTCCCCGCGGGGTGATGCTCAATCAACATCCGATTTTTCTCGGGGGCCACGGCGGAATCGTTGGACCGTGCAGACTTTCCTTTGGTACGGTCACTGCCGCGGGTACTATCTGCCGCAAAGATGAATTACGGCCCAACCGCCTCATTGCTTCCGTTCAGAAAAGAGACATCAATATACCCTTTTTACCGTCAACTTTTATAAACGTAAAAAAAATCATCTATAATAATCTGGTATTCATGGCCAACCTTCTGGCGCTTTTTCAATGGTATGAGCAGGTCCGCTCCGGTTTTATCTGCTCCGAATTTCCTGAGCCACTTTGGTCGGGTTTAAAGGAAAAGCTCCGTATGGCAATCGATGAAAGAATCAAACAGCTTAAACTATATTATAATCACTTTTCAGCCGATGGTGCCGTTTCAGAATCTTCACCGGGTGCCAAATTGATTGCGGATTTGAAAGAGGGTTGGTTTGAGCTTGAAAGCTATCTTCACCAATCCAAGGATATCCGGGTTCATTCACACCGGAAAGATCACTTTCTTGAACAACTTGAAAAAACCATTGAAAGAGAAGGCAAAAACTACATTTCAATCATCCAGGGACTGCCCATCAATGTGTCCGAATCCGGAACCCTCTGGCTGCAAGGTTTGATTGATCGGATTCTTGAAGATTGCACCCGGATCATACCCTCCATAGCAACCAATTCATAAGAGGAATTACAGATGAAAAAGTTTTTCGGCACGGACGGAATCAGAGGAGTCGCCAACCAATATCCCATCACTGCAGAGATGGGTGTAAACCTGGGAAGGGCTTTGGCTTCGATCTTTGCAGAAAAAAGCGAAGCTCCACTGATATTGATCGGAAAAGATACTCGCATTTCGGGGGATATGATTGAGCATGCAATGGCTGCCGGCATATGCTCCATGGGAGTCGCCACCGTTTTTGCAGGTGTAATGCCCACACCGGCAATTGCTTTTCTGACGGCTGAAATAAAAGCTGCCGCCGGTGTTGTCATTTCAGCATCCCACAACCCCTTTTATGATAACGGTATTAAAATTTTTAATAAACACGGATATAAACTCTCCGATGAAATGGAAGACAATATTGAACAGCTTCTGCTTTCCGGCCCCAACCAAAATTTGTGCCATGAAATTCAAAAAACCGGTTGTGTAAGTCATTTAAAAGATGGAAACCAATTGTACCTGGATTTTTTGAAAAAAACTTTACCAGCCACCTTTTCTTTAAAGGGCATAACCATTGCCCTTGATTGTTCCAACGGTGCCACATACGAAATCGCCCCCCAATTGTTTTCATCGCTTGGTGCCCATGTAAAAGCCATTTTCAATACGCCGGATGGCTTTAATATCAACCAGAATTGCGGCTCTCAGGATACAGTTTCGCTCCAGAATTTTGTCAGAGAGACCAAAGCGGATATCGGGCTGGCTTTCGACGGTGATGGCGACCGGCTTATTGCCGTGGATGAAACCGGGCATGAAATAACGGGGGATCAAATCATGCTTATCGGTGCAAGATTTTTAAAAGACAGCAACAAGCTTGCCAACAACCTACTGGTGACCACCGTCATGAGCAATATCGGTCTTAAGCTGGCGCTCAAGGAAACAGGTATTGAACATGCCGCCGCCAAGGTCGGGGATAGACATGTAATGGAAATGATGCAGCATAAAAATGCGGTTTTGGGGGGTGAGGACTCCGGTCACATCATTTATCTTGACCACCAAACCACCGGCGACGGCCTTCTGGCGGCCCTGAAACTTCTTGAAGCCATGAAAAAAGCAAAAAAACCTCTTTCGGTTTTGTCAAAAATGATGGCCATTTTTCCACAGATGCTTATCAATATAGATGTAAAAGAAAAACCTGAACTTGAAACGATACCCGAAATCGTAAGGGAAATAATAGCAGTTGAAAAACAATTGGGCAACCAAGGAAGGGTCTTGGTTCGATATTCCGGAACCCAACCCAAATGTCGGGTGATGGTGGAAGGTCCCACCCACGAAATTACCGAAAAATATTGCCGTCAAATTGCAAAAACGATCACGGATGTCATTGGAATGTGAACCCAAATCCGTTATAACCAGAAAAATTCAAATCGGGTCAGGGGAGTTTTACAACCGTACGGCCCTGGTGTTTTCTTTCCATCATAATATCGATCCTCTGATTCAGATCATCTAAGCCAATTTCCGATACTCTCTGCTCAAAATGGGGAACTCTCCAATCCTCAGCCATTTTTTCCCATATTTTTTTCCTAAGCGGCATGGGGCAATTTTGAGAATCAATGCCGATTAACATCACTCCCCGCAGAATAAAAGGAAAGACGGTTAACGGTAAATCAGCGGAAGCCGCATTACCGCAGCATGTTACAGTGCCGGAGAGTTTTACCGATTTAATGGAGGTGGCCAGAATATCTCCACCCACCGTATCGATGCTTCCTGCCCATTTGGCTTTCAACAAAGGCCGGTCGCTTTTATCAGTGGCTTCATCGATACTGATAACCGAGTTGGCACCAATATCTTTCAAATAATCTGACGCATCTGAAAGCCCGTTTACAGCCACCACGGAATATCCCATTTTGGAAAGAATTGAAACAGCAATTCCCCCCACCCCTCCGGTGGCTCCGGACACCAATATATCTCCATTTTCGGGCAAAACGTTATGCTGTGTGAGCTGATAAACAGATAAGGCTGCTGTAAATCCAGCAGTTCCATAGAGCATACTTTCCCGGGCTGAAAACGCTTCAGGCATCGGAACCACCCAATCCGCGGGCACCTTAATGTACTGCCCGAATCCTCCCGAGGTATTCATTCCAAGATCATAGCTGGTTACGATCACCTCATCACCGCTTTTGAACCGCTCATCGCTGCTTTGTTCCACTACACCGGCAGCATCTATTCCTGGAGTGTGCGGATATTTGCGGGTAACCCCCTTATTGCCCGTGGCCGACAAAGCATCCTTGTAGTTTAGCGAAGAAAAGTGAACCCTTACCAGAACATCTCCGGCTGGAAGATCATCTGTTGATTTTTCAGTAACGGATCTTTTGAATTGATTATCCTGAACTTCTTCTACCACCAAGGCCTTAAAATTTTTTGATTCCACCATTTGTTCCCCCTTTGTTTCCCGTTTCCTTTAATTTATTACCTTACACAGTGTGACATAAAAAATCAAATTATCTCTCGACAACAGCCTTTGTGAAGATTTATCTTATTTTATGAACATACCCAAAAGGCTTAACGTTTCTATTTCATGGTTTCCCCACATGGCTTCCATTAACCGGGCTCAGTGGAACACACTTGCCCATGCTTTAAAAACCCCGTTTCTGGAATGGGATTGGTTGCACCAGATGGAGCTTTCCGAAAGTATTTCCCCCAAAACCGGATGGATCCCAAATCATTTGACGGTGTGGTCGGACAACCGGTTGGTGGCTGCTGCACCTTTGTATATTAAAATGCACAGTGAAGGCGAATTTGTGTATGATCATGTTTGGGCTGACGTTGCCCATCGATTGGGTATACGGTATTTCCCCAAAATGATCGGTATGAGCCCGGTAACCCCTGTGATCGGGTATCGCTTTCTGATGGCGCCGGACATGGATGAAAAAGAAATCACGCGGATAATGTTAAAACAAATCGATCACTTTTGCCTCAGAAATAAGTTGTCCGGATGCAGTTTCCTGTTTGTGGAACCCGACTGGAAAAATTTAATGGAAAACCTGGGATATCATGGTTGGGTGCATCAAAGTTTTATCTGGGAAAACAAGGGCTTTAAATCCTTCCATGATTATCTGGCTCAGTTTAGAAGCAATCAGCGCAAAAACATTCGTCGAGAGCTAAAGGTTATGGAAAAACAAGAACTTGTTTTAAAAACATTTTTCAAAGATGAAATCCCGGAGCAATTTTTGTCACTGATGTATGATTTTTACGTGCGCACCAACGCCAAATTTGGGCCTTGGGGATGTAAGTATTTAAACCGGAAATTTTTTGAGGGCTTATATGAAAATTACCGTCACCGACTCTTGTTTGTGACGGCGTATAAAAAATCAGAAGGCAAAACTCCTTCAGCAATGGCCTTGCTGATTAACAAGGAAGATCATCTTTATGGACGATACTGGGGCTGTAATCAAACATTTGATTCGCTTCACTTCAACACCTGCTACTATGAACCAATCCGATGGGCTATCGAAAAAGGTGTTCAAGCCTATCACCCGGGAGCCGGAGGACTCCACAAGGTAAGAAGAGGTTTCAGGGCGATTGCCGGTTACAGCCTTTTACGCTTTTACGATTTGAAACTGCAAAATGTAATGATTCACCATATCAGCGAAATAAACCATCTGGAACAAATGGAAATTGATCAGATCAACGCCATGCTGCCTTTTTCAACATAAAAATTTTTATGGGATTATCAGTTAAGTATATATCTCTGCGGATTAACCGGCACCCCATTTAAATGCACCTCGTAGTGCAGATGTGATCCGGTGGATCGACCTGTATTACCCACTTCTCCGATAATATTTCCCCTTTTGACACTATCACCTCTTTTGACTGCTATTGTATCCATGTGTGCATAACGTGTAACCATGCCATGACCATGATCGATAACTACAAGGTTTCCGTAAGATCCTTTTTTTCCGGCAAATGTAACTTCTCCATGGGCGGTTGCCTTGATCGGAGTTCCTATTCTGGCGGCAATATCCAAGCCTTTGTGAAAATCACGCAG
>SKZT01000057.1 GCA_007127235.1 Desulfobacteraceae bacterium | reverse complement strand
CACAATCGATGAAAAGGCAAGGGCGGTTATGCTCACGGAAGATGGTGTTTACAAGGCTGAAAAAGCCCTTGGGGTAGACAACCTCTATGATCCTCAAAGTATCGAACTGCTGCACCATGTCAACCAGGCGTTGAAGGCGCACACCTTATTTAAAAAAGACGTGGATTATATTGTCAAAGACGGTGAGGTGGTCATTGTCGATGAGTTTACCGGCCGGTTGATGCCGGGGCGGCGATACAGCGAAGGTCTTCACCAGGCTTTGGAGGCCAAGGAAAATGTGAAAATTGAAAATGAAAACCAGACGTTGGCTTCCATCACATTCCAGAACTATTTCAGAATGTATGAAAAATTGGCCGGTATGACCGGTACTGCGGATACAGAAGCCGCCGAGTTTAAAAAAATCTATGACCTGGATGTAATGGTTATGCCGAGCAATAAACCTATGATCAGAATTGATTATTCTGATGTGATATACAAGACCAAAAAAGAAAAATACGAAGCTGTTTTAGATGAAATCATTGAATTGAATCAAAAAGGTCAGCCGGTGCTGGTGGGCACGATTTCTATCGATGTTTCCGAAGACCTGAGCAAAAAACTCAAAAAACGGGGGGTCAGGCACGAAGTTTTAAACGCCAAACACCATGAAAAGGAAGCTGAAATCATATCCATGGCGGGTCAGGCAGCCTCGGTAACGATATCGACAAACATGGCGGGGCGAGGAACGGATATTGTACTGGGAGAAAGTGTACCTGATCTTGGAGGTCTTCATATACTGGGCACTGAAAGGCATGAAAGCCGGCGAATCGACAATCAGCTGCGGGGACGTGCCGGACGTCAGGGTGATCCGGGTTCATCGCGCTTCTACCTTTCTCTCGAAGATGATCTCTTGCGTATATTCGGAGGGGAAAGAATGTCGGGCATTATGGATCGCCTGGGTATGGAAGAGGGGGAGCCTATTGAACATAATCTTATATCCAAGGCTCTTGAAAATGCTCAGACAAAGGTGGAAGGCCAGAATTTTCAAATCAGAAAGCATCTGCTGGAATACGACGATGTCATGAACCAGCAGCGAATGGTAATTTATGGGCACAGAAGAGAGGCATTGAGCGGAAAGAACCTGAAAAACGCTATCGAAGATATGATCTCTGAGAGGGCGGAGGATATCGCTGATGAATTTGCCGATGAGCGGCTTCCTGCTGAAGAATGGGATTTAAAAGGGCTGGAAGAATCCGTGTTTAAACAGTTTTATTTTCGCCTGCCGCCTTTTGATGAGGACACACTCGAAGGCCTGAATGCTGAAGGCCTTTCAGAACTCATCAAAGAAGAAGCTTTCAGGGTTTATGCTCAAAAAGAAGCACAGATGAAAGAGGAGGAATTTCGGTACCTTGAGCGCATGGTGATGCTTCAGGTGGTGGATAATCTTTGGAAAGACCATTTATTATCAATGGATCATCTTAAGGAAGGTATCGGCCTCAGGGGATATGCACAGCAGAATCCTCTGGTGGTTTATAAAAAAGAAGCTTATCAGATGTTTTCCGAAATGGTCTCCAGGATTCATGAGCAAACGCTATCCATTCTTTTTAGAATCCAGGTGGAAAAAGCGGATAACATCCGTGAGCTACAAAAGCCTAAACAACAAAATCTTTCTTTTTCAAGTGGTAAGGAAGAACAGAAGAAAAAGCCTGTTCAAAGAAAAGAAACAAAAGTTGGGAGAAATGCCCCATGTCCATGCGGCAGTGGAAAAAAATATAAAAAATGTTGTGCTGCATAAAATATTTACCTGCCTTTACAAAAGTGGATATGAGTGATTATTATCCCTGATAACGGGTTTCAATCGGAGGGTTTAAATAAAATAAAAATTGTGGTATAAAAATATGAAATACCTAAACAAAGTCCTTGCCAAAATTGGAGCAAGCCTTGGCCAATTAATATTGTGAAAGAAATAACCGTAACTTCTGAAAAAAGTTTTAAAGACCTCATTCAACCTTGTGTTGTGCCCAATGAACATAGGTTTTCAGGTTCATTCCGGAAAACTGTTGAAAAAGGAGGCGTGAGGTAAAATGAGTGACATTGGTACTGTTTTTGAAGAAAAGGTTTCATCCAAATCTCATGAGAAGGTCAAGAAACCACCTTTATATAAAGTTTTGTTGCACAATGATGATTATACCACCATGGAGTTTGTTGTGGAAATATTGATGCATGTATTTAACAAGTCTCCTGGGAGTGCAACCCGGATCATGTTGGATGTCCATAAAAAAGGTATCGGAGTTTGTGGAGTTTACTCATATGAAATAGCCGAAACCAAAGTGGATCGGGTTCATTACCTGGCCCGGGAACACGGTTTTCCTTTAAGATGTAGCATGGAAAGGGAGTAGACCATGATCAGCAGAGAACTAAGCCTGACATTGGGTTTTGCAGTCAAAGAAGCCAAAAGGAGAAGACATGAGCATGTGTGCCTGGAGCATGTACTCTTTGCGATTCTCCATGACAGTGTCGGAACAGAAATTATTGAAAATTGCGGAGGAAATGTAGATAGCTTAAAAAAAAATCTGGAGCAATTTTTTGAGAAAGAAATGCAAAGTGTGCCTGAGGGCAATGATTACGTACTTCAGCAGACCGTCGGTTTTCAGAGGGTGATCCAAAGAGCGGTCAACCAGGCCAGAAGTGCTGAAAAGGCCGAAGTGGCTGTCGGTGACATCTTGGCATCGATGTTTAATGAAAAAGAGTCCCATGCGGTTTATTTTCTTCAGGAAGAAGGTATCGACCGTCTGGATGTACTTAACTTTATTTCGCATAATGTGTCAAGAATGCCTTATAATGAAGGCCCTGGAGGGCTTATTAAAACCCATACACAGACGGAAAAGAAAAAAAGTGCCAATCCGCTGGAACTTTTCACCCTGGATTTGGTGAAAATGGCCATTGAAAACCGTCTGGATCCCTTGATTGGTCGAAAACAGGAGCTGGAAAGAACGGTTCAGGTTTTGTGCCGTCGAAGAAAAAACAATCCTGTTTTTGTAGGCGATCCGGGGGTTGGAAAGACGGCCATGGCTGAAGGTTTGGCTCAGATGGTAGCCAACGGCGATATTCCGGAGCTTTTAAAAGATGTAAAAATTTACTCCCTGGATTTAGGTGCTCTGTTAGCCGGAACCAAATTCAGAGGAGATTTTGAACAGCGTTTGAAAAGTGTGCTGGCGGCAATCAAGAAAGAACAAAGTGCCATTTTATTCATTGATGAAATTCATACAATCGTTGGAGCCGGAGCAACCAGCAGCGGCTCGATGGATGCCTCCAACATTTTAAAACCGTCTTTATCTACGGGTGAACTTCGTTGTATAGGTTCCACAACCTATGAAGAGTTTAAAAACCACTTTGAAAAAGATAGGGCCTTGTCACGGCGATTTGAAAAAATTGAAATTTCGGAACCCACGGTCAAGGAAAGCTTTCAAATCCTGAAAGGGCTTCGTTCAAGATATGAAGAACATCACCAGATTGAATACACGGATCCCTCGCTGAAAGCAGCATGTGAGTTGTCCTCGAAATATCTCAACGATCGTTTTTTACCTGACAAGGCCATTGATGTTATCGATGAAACAGGGGCTTTTATCCGGCTCACCGGTGATGCCCGAAGAAAAAAGATTCATCCTTCGGACATTGAAAAAATCGTGGCCAAAATGGCCAGAATTCCCACGGTTAGTGTTTCCACATCTGATAAGACAAAGCTGGAAGGCTTGGATAGCAAGTTGAAAGAAGTGGTTTATGGCCAGGATGAAGCAATTAAATCATTGGTTAAGTCCATCAAACGATCCCGTGCCGGTCTGGGTGTTCCGGGAAGACCCATTGGTTCATTCCTTTTTACCGGACCCACCGGGGTAGGAAAAACCGAGGTTGCCAAACAGATTGCATCGGTTCTCGATGTGGAGTTCATGCGTTACGATATGAGCGAGTACATGGAAAAACATGCCGTAGCCAGACTGATTGGTGCACCACCGGGTTACATCGGTTTTGACCAGGGAGGATTGTTAACCGACGGCGTTAGAAAACATCCTCACAGCGTGCTGTTGATGGACGAAATCGAAAAAGCGCACCCGGATTTGTTTAATATTTTACTCCAGGTGCTTGATTATGCGACTTTGACGGATAATAACGGCAAAAAAGCGGATTTTAGAAATGTCATTGTTATTATGACATCCAATGCCGGTGCAAGGGAAATGAGTACACAGTCTATCGGATTTGGCGATTCCACCTTCGATACCGAAGGAAAAGGCAAAAAAGCCATCGAAAAGTATTTCAGTCCCGAATTCAGAAACCGGCTCGATGGCATTATCACCTTTAACGCATTGAGCCAGGACATTATGGAAATGGTTGTGGATAAATTTATTGCCGAGTTAAATGAACAGCTCTCGGTTAAAAAAGTTGCCCTGACCATCTCTCCGGCCGTTCGTGTATGGCTGGCCAAAAAGGGGCATGACCCGCGTTATGGAGCGCGTCCTTTGGCCAGGGTAATTCAAACCGAGATCAAGGATCTTCTTTCCGATGAAATTCTTTTCGGCAAACTTAGCAACGGCGGGCACATCCATATTGACATCAAAGATGAACAACTTGATTTTTCGTTTGGTTAATGCCGGTTTTTCTTCTTTCAGATAATCTGACTTTCCCACCCGCACATTTTGCCCGCAAAGACGGTCTCCTGGCTATCGGCGGCGACCTTAGCCAGGAGCGCCTTCTTTTGGCTTATCGAAATGGCATTTTTCCATGGTATTCTCCCGGAGAACCCATTTTATGGTGGTCACCGAATCCGAGACTGGTGCTTTACCCGGACGAAATTCATATTTCCCGAAGCCTTAAAAAGACCATCAAAAAACAGCAATTTCAAATTACAACGGATAAAGCTTTTTCACAGGTGATCAAAGCATGTGCCAAAAGCAGGCTGGATTCAAATCAGCAAACCTGGATCGTTCCTGAAATGATCCAGGCCTATCAACGGCTTCATCAATCAGGGTACGCCCATTCGGTTGAAGCCTGGTACAAGGGAAGACTTGCCGGAGGCCTTTATGGTTTGGCTCTGGGCAAATCCTTTTCGGGAGAATCCATGTTCACTTACAATACGGATGCATCCAAAACGGCATTTGTCTACCTGACAACTTTTGTTAAAGCTTTAGGTTTCCACCTGATTGACTGTCAGGTCAGAACTGAGCATCTTATTCGTTTCGGAGGAAAGGAAATTTCCAGAAGAATATTTTTAAAACAACTCAAAAAAGCTTTGGAATTTAATGACTTTCGGGGTAAGTGGAACCTTGATCATGATTTAATCGGTGAATTGATTCTAAACAGCGCTAATTAGTGCCTGTCGGGAAAATCCTCTCCCTCTGGGAGGGGCTGGGGGAGGGAGTATAGGAGTTACCGGACAGGCACTAATTAAAGAGGTCACAACATGGATCAAGATTGTTTGTTCTGCAAAATTGTAAGGGGGGAAACGGACACCCGTTTCATTTATGAAGATGACACTCTGGTGGTTTTCAAGGATAAATATCCTCACAGGCCTGTTCACCTGTTGATTGTTCCCAAAACCCATATTCGAAGTATCAATGATTTAAAACCGGAACATCAGGATATTGTTGCAAAAATGATTTTTAAAGCACCTGATATCGCCAGAAACTTCAAAGTGGATCAGGAAGGATACAAACTGCTTTTCAATGTGGAAAGAGGTGGCGGGCAGATAATTTTTCATCTTCATCTGCACTTGATGAGCGGATGAACGCAATGATTAACTTGTCTGTTTTATCATCTTGAATCTGTTCCGAAAATTAAGTACCAAGGAAATTGGTTTCAGGTGTCAGGTGTCAGAATATGGAGAATACAAATTGCAGAAACCTGACACCTGACACCTGAAACCTAATATCTAAGGACTCTGCAACAGAACAAAAAGACTAATGAGAAAAATATATTATATCTGCGGGGTCATATTACTTTCTATATTTTTTGGGGGTGAAACCGGGTATTGCCAGAGTCGGGAAGTTGAGGATAGTTTAGGTCGTTTGGTTCATGTTCCAACAAACCCCGTACGGGTGGTTTCGCTGGCCCCAAGCGTAACCGAAGTGGTTTTTGCGCTGGAACAGGGGCACAGGCTTACAGGCGCAACACGATTCAGTAACTATCCGCCGGAGGCCAAACATTTACCCCGCGTGGGATCATATATTCATCTGGATGTTGAAAAAATCGTATCTCTCAGACCGGATCTCTGCCTGGCCATTAAAGATGGGAATCCTGTTGATGCGATCCGGAAACTTGAGCGATTGGGTATTCCGGTGTATGCTGTTGACCCCAGAAACTTGAAGGCGGTTATGGGAATGATTTCCGATATTGGTGGTCTTTTGGGTGCCGAAGCAAAAGCCGATGAGATTATAGAAGACATGCAGGAGCGTGTGGAGAAAATTAGGGCTGCAGTATCGGGAATTTCTGAATATCCTGCGGTATTTTTTCAAATCGGTGTTGCACCCATTGTGTCGGTGGGCACAGATACTTTTCTCCATGAACTGATCACCCTTGCGGGGGGAAAGAACATGACCGCGGGCCCCAAACCTTATCCCAGATTCACCGTGGAACAGGTAATAGTCATGGCACCGGATGTTATGATTATTACTTCAATGGACAGAGGAAAAGGCTTTGATAGTGTCAGGGCCCGATGGAAGCAGTGGGAAAACATTCCGGCGGTTAAAAACAATCGGATTTATCTTATAGATTCTGATATTGTGGATCGTCCAACACCAAGACTTGTGGAAGGCCTTGAAGTTCTTGCCGGATATATCAACCCTGATGCTTTCCAAGCGATACCATGAATTCATTTAATACCAGCCTGATCTCACGGATTTTAACGGTTTCTTCGTGTCTTTTTATTTTTCTTCTGGGAATAATGCTCTTGGCCCTTTCTGCAGGTTCTGCCGGAAGCGGCATCAGGGAGGGAATCAGAGCTGTTTTTTCTTTTTTTGTGGAGGATCCCGCCCGGGATCCGATATTGCAAACCATTATCTGGCAAATCCGCTTTCCACGGGTAATTTTGGCTGCATTGGTTGGAGCGACATTGTCTTTAGGGGGACTTGTCTTTCAGGCCCTGCTGAGAAATCCTTTGGCAGAACCTTATATTTTAGGGATATCCGGAGGTTCGGCAATTGGAGCCATCATTGGAATCTTAATGGGTTTTTCCCGTTTTCCCGGTGTGTCAATCACTGCTTTTGCCGGAAGTATGGCTACGTTATCACTGGTTCTGATGATGTCTTCGGGTCAAACGGTCTTAAAAAAAGACGCTTTGCTTCTTTCCGGAGTCATGGTCAACGCTTTCTGCTCTGCTGTAATCATGTTCCTGATTTCACTCACCCAGGACGCTCGGCTTCATAACATCATTTTTTGGCTTATGGGCGATTTTTCCCTTGTGGAAATGAACCAGGTTTATATCGTTGCTGCAACAGTTTTGCCCTGTTTTGTTCTGGTATTTTGCTTATCCAACTCCATGAATCTTATGCTCATGGGAAAAGATATTGCCCAATCCATGGGGGTCAATTTCAAATTGGTTACCATTGCTTTGCTGATAACGACATCTTTTATGGTCAGTGCCACGGTCGCCCAGTGCGGACTTATAGGTTTTGTGGGCCTGGTCATTCCTCATTTGCTTCGCCTGCTGCTCGGCGCCGACCATCGGCTCATGGTTCCGGCCTGCATTATCGGAGGGGCCGGCTATATGGTCACCTGTGATCTTCTGGCACGCACACTTCCCGAACATGGCGAAATACCCGCCGGAGTGATCACCGCTATAATCGGTGCCCCTCTTTTTATTTTCCTGCTGAAAAAATCAAAATCCTGAGAACGCGGAGTGCAAAAGCTGTGCTTTTGCAAATGTTCAGTGTTCAATGTTCAGTGTTCAATGTTAATACAGATTCGAGATGATAGAAGAGATCCCAAAACGGAGCGATTTTCATCATCCCAACCCCACGTCCCTAACATTTCAAAGCCGCCCCCCACAACTGGAACATTTCCTGCATGCCGGACTGGATATGTTATGGCGAATTGGAATTAATTTCAAGCAGTTGATCTGTGAAACGGTCACTTGCATATTGGTATTGAATCATGTATATTCGTACCGGTCGAATGGAGAGGGTAATTGGGACAGATAGCTGTCTGAAGGGGAATTCATTTGGAAAATACGGACAGACGGCAAACGCCTAAGTAGAAGGACTTTCAGATGAATGATTTGGGAAAAGTGACTTATAACGAATATCCTAAAGAACCCGTGGTTATTGATAATTTAAGCATCAAATTTATGAAACAATCCCGATTTGTTCCTCTGGAGCTGGTTGACAACACCTTGAAGATTGCTATGGCGGATCCGGATGATTTTAACACCATTGATGCCTTAAAGTTGGCTTACGGTTTGGATATCGAAGCTTATGAAGGTTCCGGTGAGGACATTTTCGAAACCATAGAAAGACTTTATGGTGCGGGTAGTCAATCGCTGGAAACCATCATCGAAGAAGCCGGAAAGGATATTTTTGAAATCGATATTTCGGCAAATGATGATGTCAATTATCTGCGAGATCTTGCTTCCGAAGCCCCGATTATTCGTTTGGTAAACCGGCTGATTCTCAATGCGGTGGAAATTCGTGCAAGCGATATCCATTTCGAGCCCTTTGAAAATGAATTCAAAGTCAGATATCGCATTGACGGGGTTTTGCATGAAGTCGATTCACCGCCGCATCGACTCCAGGCTGCTGTCATCTCCAGGGTCAAGATTATGGCCAAGCTTGATATTGCCGAAAGAAGACTTCCTCAAGATGGAAGAATCAAGCTTAAAATTGGCGATAAAGAAATAGATTTCCGGGTATCAACTGTTCCCACAGTCTTTGGTGAAAGTCTGGTGATGCGGATATTGGATCGGGATTCCCTTGTTCTCGATCTGGAAAAGTTGGGTTTTCCGGAAAAAATTCTTGAAAAGTATAATTCACTGATCTCCCAGCCTTATGGGATGATTCTTGTTACGGGGCCTACAGGCAGCGGCAAAACCTCGACCCTTTATACGACCCTGGCCAAAATCAATTCACCTGAGTTTAAGATCATTACACTGGAAGATCCTGTCGAATATCAGTTGAATGGCGTTAACCAGATTCAGGTGAACCCGAAGATCGGATTGAAATTTGCCAGTGGCTTGCGCTCTATTGTGCGCCAGGATCCTGATATCATACTGGTGGGAGAAATACGCGACAAAGAGACCGCCGATATTGCCGTTCAATCTGCTCTGACAGGACACCTGCTTTTTACTACCCTTCACACAAACGATTCTTGCGGCTCCATTACCCGCCTTTTGGATATGGGTGTTGAAAACTTCCTTTTAAGCTCCACACTTCTCGGGGTGCTGGCTCAACGCCTGGTGAGAGTGATCTGTCCTTTTTGCAAACAACAGACTTTTCCTGAGGAAAGGCTGATCAAATCCATGGGTATCGATCAAACGGAAGCGGCAAAAATCAAGTTTTACCACGGCAGTGGTTGTGAAGAATGCCGGTATACCGGATTCAGGGGCAGAATTGCCATTTTCGAATATCTTCAGATTGATGACAACATTCGAAAAGAAATTATTAACCAATCCAGCACGGAAACCATCAAAAAAGCCGCCCTGAAACAAGGTCTTTTCACGTTGAGGCAGGACGGATGGGAAAAGGTCAAGAAGGGATTGACCACCATATCGGAAGTGCTGAGGGTCACACTGGAAGAATAAGTCAAATGCCGGTCTTTTCTTATAAAGCAACGGATTATAATGGTAAAATCGTCAAGGGTTATTTGGAGGCCACTGACGACAAAGGCGTGGTTACAAAGCTGGATGCGCTAGGGTATATACCTATACGGATTTCTCCTACAGGAAAAGAAAAAAAGGGTTTTCAGTCGGATGTTTCCGAAATTTTTTCATCTGTTTTCCGAAGGGTTTCCGGCAAGGACGTTATGCTGTTTACCCAGGACCTGGCCACACTGCTGGATGCCGGGCTACCGGTGGACAGGGCTTTGTCTATACTGATTGAAGTCACAGAGAAAGATAAATTCAAGGAAATTATCCGTGACATTCTCAAATCAGTGCAGGGTGGAAGCTATCTGTCTGAAGCCATGGGTAAGTATCCGCAGGTATTTTCCAAATTTTACGTGAACATGATCAGGGCCGGAGAAGCCGGAGGAATTTTGGAGCCCGTGCTGGTTCGCCTGGGCATATTTTTGGAAAATTCCCAGGATCTTAAAGATTATATTATCTCCGCCATGGTGTATCCTATTTTTCTGGTTTTTGTTGGGGGAGGATCCATCATTGTTTTGTTAACGTTCGTAATCCCTCAGTTTTCCATAATTTTTTCCGATCTGGGCGCTGCCGTTCCGCTGGCCACACGGATTCTTTTAGGAGTAAGCGAATTTATTCGCAATTACTGGTGGATTATGGCCGGATCCCTGGCTTTTTTGTCTTATCTTTTTTACAAATACAGCCATACTTCCGAAGGCAGATTGATGGTTGATAAGCAAAAAATTCAACTTCCTGTTATCGGAGATCTCATCAAAAAAATTGAGGTTGCCCGTTTTTCCAGAACTCTGGGTACACTGATTCGAAGCGGTGTGCCCATTCTTCAGGCACTCACCCTGGTCAAGGACATTATTGGCAATCGGGTGATAGCTTCCTCAATTGATGACGTTCGGGAAAAGGTACAAAAAGGCGACCGTCTGGCCAAACCATTAAGCAATACCGGCGTGTTTCCTTCCCTGGCAATCCAGATGATTACCGTAGGGGAAGAAACCGGACGACTGGATGACATGTTACTTAAGGTGGCTGAAAATTATGAAAAGGTTGTCAAAGCAATGATAAAGCGTTTTATTAGTTTTCTGGAACCGGCCATGATTTTAATAATGGGATTAATCGTAGGTGCTATTGTTATTTCCATGCTTATGGCCATTTTCAGCATTAATGAAATACCATTTTAGTCAATAACATAGATTTAGAAAGAGAGTATTATGTTTAGAAAAAAACGAGGTCAAAAAGGTTTTACATTAATCGAGCTTTTGATTGTCATGGTTATTCTGGGACTTTTAGCCGCCCTTGTAGGGCCGAGGATGTTCGGCAGGGTGGGCTCCGCAAAACAAAAGGCAGCCGAGGCCCAGATATCGTTATTTGGAACAGCTTTGGACACTTATCGCCTTGATGTGGGCAGATATCCGACGACGGCCCAGGGGCTGCAAGCCCTGAGGGAAAAACCGGATGACACGCCCAATTGGGACGGACCTTATTTGCCCAGAGAGATTCCTTTGGATCCGTGGGGGAATTCTTATGAATATAGATCACCAGGGGATCATGGAGACTATGATTTGTTTTCACTGGGTGCGGATGGCAGACCGGGGGGTGAAGGAGAAGATGCGGACGTTGTCAGTTGGTAATCAACGGGAAAAGAAACAATCAGAGCTGATGGGGTTAAACTCTAGAGGATTAACCCTAATCGAGCTCATTGTGGTTCTGATCATTATCGGAATGATAGCGGCACTGGTGGTTCCCCGGTTAATAGGTTCCATAACCAGGTTGGACCTGACAACAACAACGAAAAACATATCATCTGATTTGCGAAATGCACGCAGTCAGGCAGTTTCTGAACAAATCATATATTATGCAGTCTTTGACTTTGAAAAAAACGGGTGTTTTATCCACGCAGAAAAACCTATAGGAGATGAAAAGGGTTATCCGACTCATGAAAGCGTGACGGGTGGAACAGCAGATAGCCCAATATCCGGGGCATCCTTGGTAAATTCATATTTTTTACCAGAAAGTATAAAAATTGAAAAGGCCCTGAGGTCTGATAAGCAAACGGATTCAGGGTTGTTTATCATCGAATTTTATCCTGCCGGAAACAGCAGTGGCGGGTCAGTGATCTTAATCAATGAAAAAGAGCGCCGGCTAAAGCTCAACGTGGATTCCATCACGGGAGTGGTTAAAATTGAAGACCCGGATCGTTCCCCATAACTCTAAATTTCTTTGTTTTTCTCCCCTTGCTCGATCCCCGGGCTTTACGCTGATTGAAACTCTCGTGGCCATGATGTTAATGGCCATCTCTCTTGTGATCATACTTCAGCTTTTTTCCGGAGGATTGAATTCCGGAAAAATAGCTGAAGATTATACACGGGCTGTGTTCTATGCTAGGGAAAAAATGGAGGAGCACCTTCTTTCCGACGATTTTCAGGAAGGTGTTTTTGAAGGATCAATCGACGACAATTACCGGTGGCGTGTGGATATTACCTTTTCAGGTTCCGGGGATGAAGGTGAAGATGAAGATGAGATTTCACTGGTTGATTTGTTTGTTGTGGAAGCATCGGTATTCTGGTCGGTGGGTGAGCGTGAGCGGGCGTTTCAAATCAGTACGCTGAAAATTGCCGAAAAGAGATATGAGGATGAGTAGGTGCTTAAAGGGCAGGGAAGCCTTTACGCTGATAGAGTTGATTATATCCATGACCATTGTCGCAGTGATCCTGGTGATTATTTTCGGGGCTTTCAGGGTCGGCATCAGGGCCTGGGAAAAGGGTGAAAAGGACATCGATAAACAGCAGCGGTACCGAATCGTTCTGGATCTTGTGCGTCGGCAGATGATATCTGCCCGCTTTAAAAAAATAGAGGTGGAAGATAAGCATCAACACGTTTTAAAAGGAGATGCCAGGTCTTTCGAGTTCTTATCCCATGTAGCCCTGAAACCCGAAAATAGATTTGGTGTTGTCTTTGTCCAATATCGGGTAGTTCAGGATGAAAAAGGCAACGACAGGCTAATGGCTTATGAAAGAAACGAGTTGTTTTTTGATAAGGATCTTAAATTTGAGCATATTGACCCGGACGCTTTTTTTAAGTTAATACCCGCCGCGCAACATATTTATTTTGAATATTTGAAACCAGCGGAACAGGATTTGCAAGAAAAACCTCAATGGGTGAATACCTGGGATCCGGAACAAGACGAAGGCGTTCCTGCGGCCGTTAAATTGACGGTCGTTGACCAACCTGACAATACACCCCTGGCAATTATAATCCCCTTTTTTCATGAGGAGGAATAATTCTGAGGCACCAGCAGAAACCGAAAACTTTTCTCTTCAAAGAGCGTGGCGTCGCTCTGTTTCTGGTGATTTGGGTTCTAGCCTTGTTGTCGGTTATTGTGGGTGAATTTTGTTATGCCATGCGTGCCCAGATCAATATCACCCGGAACTTTAAAGAAAAAACCGAAGCCTATTATGTGGCCAAAGCCGGTATTAT
Source organism: Desulfobacteraceae bacterium (assembly GCA_007127235.1). Classification (GTDB taxonomy): domain Bacteria; phylum Desulfobacterota; class Desulfobacteria; order Desulfobacterales; family SKZT01; genus SKZT01. Next base: position 7,668 of record SKZT01000057.1, on the reverse strand, counting down.
GCAGGCAATTTACGAATTGATCAGAATTGAAACCAATCCTTTTCAATCGCCCGTTGCCGAAGAAACCGAACCTTTGGATGAGGGAAAAATCGACTGGAGAATCAACGTTAAAATACCGGATATTTCTTTTGGAGCAGGCGCTTTTTCGGTCATCATCGAGAACGAGGCTGGAAAAATCAATATCAACAGGGCGGATCAAAATCTTCTGAGAATGATGTTGAACAATTTCGATCTTGAAGACATTGATAAAGATATTATCGTGGATTCCATCATGGATTGGAGGGATAAAGACGATCTTAAGCGCTTGCACGGCGCAGAAGATGACTATTATCAGTCTCTTCCCGAGCCCTACCGTGCCAGAAATGATGATTTTGAATCTGTCGAAGAATTGCTGTTGGTAAGGGGCGTTACACCGGAAATATTCCATGGGGGCCTGAAAGATATGGTTACGGTTTATACGGAAAAGCATCTTGGAACCCCTTTTCCGGGTCAGAGGCAAAGGATGGCGGGAAGACGAAGTGCTTTTTCATACGACAGAGTCAATATCAACTTTGCTTCTGAGGCCATGCTCCGAGCCTTTCCTCAAATGACTGAAGCTCATGCGCGGGAAATTATAGAATTCAGAAAAGAAAAGGACCTGGCCATGCCCGATGTTCTGGAAATTGTTGGTCCTGGAGCCTATGCAGAAATGGCACCTTATATTACAACTTCCAGGGATGCAAAATCACCTTTTTTTACTATCGTTTCCGAAGGCAAGTTTCAGGATGGCCCCGTGAAACATCGCCTGAAGGTCGTTTTAAAAATTGATGCACGCGCGGAAAAAAAATACAAAATTCTAAAGTGGGTGGATCAGGGATGAGCTTGGGTTTCATTTGGTAGCAGTAGGCAGGCTTTGCACTCAGAAAAATACGGAGGTTTTAAACAAATTGCTTTTTCAATCCGGTTTGGGAATTTATATCCATGAAGGCGGCCTTTCGATTGTCCATTTAAAGAGCTCCTTTACAACCATAAAAGTGGAAAAGCAGGCTGATTATCTGCTTGATGCCAATAAATCCATAGAGGACAGATTGTTGGCATGCCCTGACTTAATTACTGATTTTATCAAATCAAGCAATGTAACTTCAGCGGATATATTCATAGGCATTCCCAGAGAATCGGTCATTTTAAGGGATATCGAGTTTCCCCTGGCTGTAAAGGAAAATCTGAGGTCCACGCTGGAGTATAAAATTGAAAATTACGTGCCTCTAAAAGTCGAAAATATTTATTTTGATTATCAAATCATCCATGAAGACAAGCAGCTCAACCAGATTAGAGTATTGTTGGTGGCTGTGAAAAAAGATATTCTGGAAAGCTATCTTAGATTAAAAGACCGTTTGGGAATCGGACTCACCGGCATCAGCATTGCATCCACTGCATATGTTAACTTTTTTTCCTATCATCCCGATATGTCAACGGAGGCCGACTACGTATTTGTTCATGAGACAGATAAAGAGGGAGGCAAAAAGCTTCATTTAGGGGTTGTCATCAATAAATTGCTGCGGTATTCCCGCTGTGTGAAAATTTTGGATAAAGAGCCGGAGTCGGTTCTCGAAAAAGAATTGAAACCTGTAAAAGAAATTGTGGAGGACATTGCAAATCCGGTTAAGCTTTTTTTTATGAGCGATAGCAAAAAAAGTCCTATTTTGACTTCCCTTAAAGGCCATGAGTTGTTTGATGTTCACATACCGGAACCTTCGTTGGCGGGCATTTCCAATCCGGCCATGATACCTGCCGCAGGCCTTGCCCTGAGGGGTGTCAAAAAGGTTCCCATGCAGATCAATCTGCTTCCTGCCCAGTTGCGGAAACGACCCGGCAGAATGGCTTTTTACATCATGTTTGCTCTGATCGGCCTTTTCATTGTTTCAGGGGTTATGTGGGGTGGAAGTAAAATTATGCGCCAAAAGCTGGTCCTTAACCATTTAAAAGCTGAAACGCAACGTCTAATGGCTGACATTGAAAATATTGACAGCATCCGGGCGAATATCGAAGATCTGGAAGTCAGGGCTGATTATCTGGACAGGCTTTGGCGGGGAAATGTTCCATTAATCGAGGTTTTGAACGAAATTACCGAAAGAATACCTGAAACGGCATGGATCCAGGATTTAAATTATGATGAAAGAGGGGTTCAGATATATGGATTTGCCGATTCGGCATCCGAGTTGATTTCACTCCTGGAAGCTTCTCCTGTTTTTAACGATGTGGTTTTTTTATCTACCATAACCAGAGGGCAGGATGGAAAGGAACGATTCAGGATAGGGTTTAAAATTGCTTAATAAAAATTGCGCACCTGGAGAATTTTAAAGCAGCATGACATCTTTGTTGAACAAACTGGGTCTAAACAAACCGGATAAACGGAAAAAAACGTTATTGCTGGTGGGTGCACTGGTCATTTTTATCCTGGTTTTTTATCGTTTTTTTCCCCTTCTTGAAAATATTGAATCGCTGGAAGAGGAAATTTTACTCAAAGAGAGAAATTTAATCAAATATCGCCAGATCGTTAAAGAAAGAAACGAACTGGAGGCCAGGCAAATCGCCTTGAATCACAGCCTTGAAAAGGCTGAAACCCGTTTGCTTGATGGAAAAACTGCATCGCTCGGAGCTGTAGATATACAAAACACATTGAAAGAAATCACCGATAAACGGGATATGGAAGTCCTGACCATGCGTGTTTTGAGACCGGAGAGTAATGAAGAAGATATTTATATGGCCATACCGGTCCAGATTACTGTACGGTGCACAATCCGCCAACTAAAGGAAATAATCTACCGGATTGAATCTTCACCGAAATTGCTGAAAATCAGTGATTGCAGAATAAGAGTAATCAGGGGCAGAGTGGAAGGTCAGATTCAGGCAACACTCACTGTCAGGGGCTTTATGAAAAAAAATGAATAATTCTGGTGGCGTATGTTTTCAAAATTATGGTTTATCAACATTGGTTTAGCTTTGGGTGTTATTTTTTTTAGTGTCAAAACCTATGATGTCTGGTCTCAAAAAGAAAGGCAATATCCTGAAACCATACCTTTAACACGCCAGAGTACTTCTCAGGAAAGGCAGTTTGCAATGCGTACTCTGCCACCGGAATCCACTTACCGGGCCATCGCAGATAAAAATCTGTTTTCAGAAGACAGAATAGAATATCTGCCACCCACACCTGATCCTGAACTCGAACTGGTTTTGGAAAATGAAGCTGAAATAAAACCATTTGAGGGTTTTGGAAAAAGTGTCAACTTATACGGCGTATTTATCTGGGATGACATCCGAAGAGCTTTAATTACAAATCCAAATGCGCAACGGGATGAACCGAGAGATATCTGGGTTGAAAAAGGAGATGTTCTTCTGGAGGTCAGAAGACACAACAAAATCGCCACCTTAAAAGTTGATGATATTTTGGTTGATCGGATTTTGGTCAGGGATGAATCTGATAAGTATGAAATCCTTCTTTATGACAGAGACAGACCTCGTCACAGAGAAACGATTCAAACGGATCAATCTCCTGCAGTAATCTCCTCCCAGGAAACCCCCAGGACAACCGCACAGCCCAGAAGGACTCATCCTCAAAGAAGAGACCAGGTAAGAGACCAGGTTTTAGAAAGTGGAAATATGGATTCACCAAATCAAAAAAACCAGACTGAACCTCAATATGAAATTATTAACACTCCCTTTGGTGAGATCAAGCGAAGGATTAATTAAATCAGATGAATTATAAATGCAGAATTAAAAAGGTTTTTTGTTTCTCTATATTTTTCTTCTTTTTGATGTGTTCCGGATGTGCCACGGGAAATTCTTTGATCGAAAAGGGAACCGTTAATGAATCAGCTCAACTGATCATGGATATACCCATTGAAAAAAATAACCTGAAATTTTCAGATCCAGGTTTTCAGGAAGATTTGAATTTTCAAAAACCCGATGAAGTGTCAATAGAAAGTAAGATTGAAGAAAAAAAAGTCAATTTTTTGACAGCACAGAAATCCATAAAAACCGAAACCCTGCCAAACTCTGAACATAAAACATCTTCGACTGAACCCCCAAAAAGTCGGGAAAACAATGAATCGCATTCCAACGCCGGACATATTGTTTTAAATTTTGACAATGCGGATCTTTACGAGGTGGTTCGAACGCTGGCGGAAATTTTACAGATAAATTATATTATTGATCCCAATGTCAGAGGACGTGTCACAATACAAACCGCGGGACAATTGAGTCCCCGTGAGTTGTTTCCGGTATTCTTTCAGATACTGGAAGTCAACGGCTTAACCGCGGTAAAGGAAGGCAGTCTTTATAAGATACTTCGCATGAAGGAAGCCACGCAACTTCCTTTGTCAACCCGAACAGACCGGCATGATAGTGTTGAGTCCGGGGAAAGGATGATCATTCAGATCATACCGCTGCAGTTTATTTCTGTTCAGGAAATGACCAAACTTTTGACTCCATTTGTAACAGGCGGTGGTACTATTGTTTCCCATGAGGATTCCAATACGCTGCTGGTGGTGGATAAATCTTCCAATATCGAAAAATTGTTAAGGCTTACGGACGTTTTTGATATAGATTTGTTCGAAGATGTCGAGCATCATTTTGTCAGGTTGCAGTATGTCAATGCAGAAGATGCCGGCAAGACCATTGATGAAATCATTTCTTCCTACAGAGGGACTGTCAGGGAAGAACTTAGAATGATTGTTTTGACGAGGCTGAATTCCTTAATGCTCATCAGCAGACAACCTCAAATTATTTCAAGAGTGCTGTCTATTTTAGAAAAACTGGATGTTCCTGTGGAAGATGACGAGCCGAGAATTTTTGTCTATTCCGTAAAAAACGGTTCGGCCGCAGAACTTTCCAACCTTTTGAATGCCGTTTTTGCAAAAACTACTTTTGATCCGGCAAAAAGAGATATTCCCAGGGAACCTGAAGAGCCCCGGCATATTCGCGAGGCCAAGCAAGAACTCTTTCCGGAAATCACAACCAGAGATGAAAGGATAACCGCAGTTCCCGGTGAGCGAATATCTCCCGAGAGTGCCGGTACTTTGAGAGGTGAGGTCAAGATTACTCCCGATGAAATCCGGAACTCATTGATCATTGAAGCCACAACCAGGGATTACAGAATGATTGAAAATATCCTTTCCCGAATCGATATTCTTCCCAGGCAGGTGCTCATCGAGGTAACCATCGCCGAAATCACGCTGGATGCTTCCACCGAACTCGGAATCGAATGGCAGTTTGACAGGGGTGAAGATTTTGTTGCAGGGCTGCAGAGCGGTGCCACCTTAGGAAGGGGAGGGCTCAATTTTTCATATGCCATATTGGACCAGGCAAAAAGGTGGAGAACAACGGTTTCTGCAATGGCCCAGAAAGGCTTGGTCAATATTTTGTCTTCCCCATCGGTTCTGGCTTCGGATAACAAGGAGGCTAGAATCAATGTTTCAACTGAAATACCCGTTGCCACCACTACATTTACCTATGACGGTACAACTACAGACAGACTACTGCAGACCAGTATTCAATACCGGAATACAGGCGTTATTCTGGCGGTAACCCCTCATATTAACGAATATGGGCTAGTCAGCATGGATGTCAATCAGGAGGTTAGTGAGATGACCGACAAGGTTGATATCGGTGATGGAGATGAACGGTTTTCTTTTTTTAAAAGAAGCGTCAATACGAGTTTGACTGTCAGAAACGGGCAAACCATTGTTATCGGGGGCTTGATTCGTGAAACCAAGAACGAACGTACGGAAGGCATTCCTTGTGTGGGAGATATACCGGTATTGTCATATTTATTCGGAAGAAAATCATCGTCAGTCGACAAAACAGAATTGATTATTTTCATCACCCCTAAAGTGATTGCATCTCTTGAGGATGTCGATATCGTATCCGAAGAATTCAGAAACAGGATCGGTTACGATTATGAAAATTTTAAAAGTCCGGGATCGCGCTAACTATGATTGATATTATTATTGTCAATTACAACAGCACGGATTATCTGGTGGGTTGTCTGGAATCTGTGCTGCGATCTCTGGATGGAATACCTGCCAAAATCCATGTACAGGACAATGCCTCCAGCGATGGCGTTGAAAATATCAAGGATAAATTTCCACAGGTTTTATTGGTACAAAACAAAAAGAACATTGGTTTTGCCGCCGCAGTCAATAAGGCCTGGGTTCTGGGTGATAATCCATTTGTTGTGCTTTTAAATCCTGACACCATTGTTTCGGAAAATTTTTTCAAAACAAGTCTCTCTTTTATGAAAACACATCCCAGTGTGGGCATTATGGGACCTAAAGTGTTGGAAAAAGACGGCAGACTGCAAAATTCCGCCCGGTCGTTTCCAACGCTATTAACGGCATTTTTCGGACGCACATCCATTTTAACCAGACTTTTTCCCAACAATTCCATCACGCTGAAAAACCTTCCCTGTCTTGCATCTGACGGTTCCACACCCATGGAAGTAGACTGGGTTTCAGGAGCCTGCATGGTTGTCAACCGAAAGGCAGCAGACAGAATAGGGGGGTTGGATGAGCGCTTTTTCCTGTATTGGGAGGATGCCGATTGGTGCCGGCGTATGTGGGAGTCACGCCAGAAGGTGATTTATTATCCCAAAGCATCCGTATATCATTTTACAGGTGCAAGCAGCCAAAGAGAATTGCTGAAATCAGTGGTGGAATTTCACAAGAGTGTTTTTCGATTCATTGAAAAACAAGAGCAGTCCTTTATGACTTTGTTAATGAAATCCTTTATCCTTTTCGGATTATTGGTTCGCTCTGGTGTAGTCCTGGCATCTCATCTGGTAAAAAAGGGGTAGGGTAGGGAAATCTCTAATATGGCTGGTAAAAATCTGAAACCGGAAGAACTATACCGACACTTAAAGGAACTGGCTGAAAAAATGAATATCATTGTATGCGAACAAAGTTTCAAAAAGGCAGGCATTCCCGTAAAAAGTGGCTTATGCAAAATCAGGGGACAGGATTATTTTATAATGAACAAAGATCTGCCAATTCGAAAAAAAAACACGTTGTTGACTGAATGCCTGAATCAGTTTTCACATGAAGAAGTTTTTATATTACCTGCAATACGTGAACTTTTTTAGAACTTTCCGGGAGCTCAACACCTTCATGAACCACCCTTGGAGGTTTTGGGTTGAATTTGGTCAACAGCAGTTCCCTGGAGGGGAAACACGTTAAAGCCGGGGGTTGAAACCCCCGGCTTTAACGTGTCACCCTTCCAGGGTTTTTGTTGAATTCTGCCAATTTTTTTCTTTTTATGGTCCTCTGTTATTTTTTATGTCGCAAGTAACGATATGGATTCCGCCTTTGGCCGGAATGACGGATATTTACAGTCAAAAGTCCTCTGTTAAATTTCAGGCCATCATAAAGTTTACATAATACACATTATCAGACATAATAAACGGGTTTTTCTGTAGGTGCGAATTCATTCGCACTTAAAATCCGGCACGGATTTAAAAAAATTCCATAGAGTACTCCAGCAACTTTGTGGAAAAGGTCAGAGACTCTTGGATCATCGAGTAAAAAGAAAAAGCGTTGAAGCCTCCCGGCAACTATGATACAGCGAACGCATAAGCTGATGATCGGAAGCGTTTCTTTCCTTCGGAAATGATGGAACAGGGGGATTTGAAGCTTT
>SKZT01000263.1 GCA_007127235.1 Desulfobacteraceae bacterium | reverse complement strand
TCATCATTCAGATAGGTGCGCTCGTTGGGTCCCAGTATTTTCAGGGAAAGGCACAGCAGGGTCCAGAGATGGACAACGCCATAGTGCCCTTCGTAATGCTCGGAAAGATCATGAATCTGAGCATGGCAGTTGTGACATCCGGCGATACAATAATCGGCACCGGTGGCCTTGATCTGATCATCTTTCAACTTTCCATATTGTCTGCGCTGTTCGTATAATCCGGATTGCAAAAATCCACCACCGCCACCGCAACAATAGTTGTTGGACATGTTTGGCGTCATATCGATGAAATTTTGCTCTCCGACAATGGCTTTTACCGCAAAACGCAGATCTTCCGCGATCGAGTCACCATAGCTTTTTCTGACAATCTGACAGGGGTCTTGAACCGTAAATTTGATCTTCAGGTCATCGTTCCAGGAGGAATCGGGTTTGAGTTTGCCTTCTCTGATCCATTTGGCATAATATTCATAGATGTTTTTGACTTCAAAATTATGAGGGATGTTAAATTTATTCAGTCCGACCCGGACTGCAAATGTAACATGGCCTCACTCCGTGTTTAGAAAGGTCTTACAACCAAGCTTATCAGCCTGGTTGGCAGATGTCTCGACAATATGTTTCCATCCGTCGTCATCTGCAAGAAACATGCAGTAATTCTCACCTCCCCATCCTTTGGACCCGTAAGTCCAGTCTGCTCCGGCCAGATGGAGAATTTTCCACAGAGGAACCATCTCGTCGGGTTCCGTGACCGGTTCTCTAGAGTTCTGATTCAGGAAAAACTCAGCGCCTTCCTTGTCAATAGGTGCCTCCATCTCCGCAAATTCCGGTTGGGCTTCGCGGTATTCTTCCAAAACATCCTCAACCACAAATTGAAAATCTTCGGAGGACGCTCCCATGGCACTGCAACCATCGGTTTTCAAGGCAAAGTCGCAGGAACCCAGAATCCCCTTAGGACGATCCTCTCTGGGCCTCGTTTTCCGCAAATTATAAACCAGCTGGGGGATATCAATCTTCATGGGGCACACATAAATACAGCGCTGGCACATGGTGCACATCCATGCCCAATCCGTTTTCAAAAGCTCTTCATCCATCCCCAACGCTGCCATCCTAAGAAGTTTTCTCGGGTCCATGTCCTCCAAACCCGTTGCCGGACAACCAGAGGCGCAAGCCCCGCATGTCAAACACATTTCAAGGTTGCCCTCATCGGGCAGGATTTCTTTCACCTTATCCAAAAACCTGCTCTTCTTTTTGCCGATTTGAATAACGTCATCACTCATGAAATTAAAAACCTCCATCAAAAGTGCTAAGTGTCAATACCTGACCTCCAAAATCAGACCATCCATTCTTGGAGGCAGCTTTCCTTGTTTCCATTTGAACTGTCGCTGATGCAACGTTTTTATCTCCTCTTCCCAGCAAAAATAAGGTGGAGAGGATCTTTGAATGCCTCTCAAAAACCCCCTCCCCTTACCCCGCAATGGAGGCAGGACGATGAAAACATGACATTTAAACACTCTTTCAGCAAGGTTTATACCACATGATTCACTGCTCCCCTGAAAGAGACCTATATTATTGAATTATCATCAAATATAAGCTTTACCAATCTCACTCACAAAAAAGAGGGAATTGCGCAACTGCAATTATGTGGGGAACGCAGAATTTTAAAAATGCAATAGTCTTTCAGGTCAGAAGAATTATCGGTGGGTTGAGCGTCCGTCTATTTCTGGAAAGTCAATTCCAAGGCGTTTCATTTTTCGCCACAGGGTGCTGGGATGGACTCCCATTTCGGCAGCTACCGCTTTTCGATTGTACTGATGTTTTTCAAAAAGATCGCGTATAAAAATTTTTTCCACATCTTGGAGACGATTTCCAAAGTGATGGTTGTCGTTATTTTTTGGTTTTGGAGTGGCTTCTTTTCCTGCTCTGAAATCGTCCGGGAGGTTTTCAAGACCGATCCAGTTTGTTTTGCAAACGACAGTGGCATATTCGATAACATTTTCCAATTCCCGAACATTTCCGGGCCATTCGTGCTCCATGAGCTTTAAAATAGCATCGGGTCTGATTCCATTGATGTTTTTGCTGTTAATGGCTGAAAATTTTTTGATGAAATGTTCAGCTAAAAGAGGAATATCTTCCCGTCGATCCCTGAGGGGAACAAGAACCATCCGGACCACTTTGATGCGATAATAAAGGTCGGCACGAAAATGGCCGGATGCCACCAGGTTTTCCAGGGATTGATTTGTAGCGGCAATAATGCGCAAATCGGCCATTTCCGGCCCGACACTGCCAAGAGGTTCATAAACCCGGTCCTGAATGACGCGCAGAAGTTTGCTTTGCAAAGCAAGGGGCATATTGCCTATCTCGTCTAAAAATAATGTCCCGCCCCTGGCAAGCGTGAGACGTCCGGGTTTATCTTTTTTGGCATCGGTAAAAGCCCCGGCTTTATAGCCGAAAAGCTCGGACTCCACCAGGCTTTGAGGAAGAGATCCGCAATCTACGGTAATCATTTTATGTTTTTGTCTGGTACTTTGGCCATGGATTGCTTCGGCAAAAAGCCCTTTTCCCGTGCCGCTTTCTCCCTCTAAGAGGATCGTGGCCTCGGTTTCCGCCACTGTCTTCAAAAGATTAAGAAGAGACTGCATTTTTGGATTTTTGGTCACAATATTGCGGAAGGTGTAGCGTTTGATCAACTCAGCACGAATGGCCTTTTCCGCTGTCAGGTCTCTAAAGGTCTCTACCCCTCCGATAACCCGGCCGTTTTCATCCTTAACAACCGCAGTGGAAATAGAAACCGGCAATTGCATTCCATTGGCATCGGTTATGTTGATTTCGCAGTTGATTACCGGCTCTCCGGTAAGAATACTATGCCGAAGCATACAATTTTTCTCACAGATTTCGGCCCTGAACACGCTACGGCAGGGAGATCCTACCGCTTTTTCCACAGGAATGCCGGTTATTTTTTCAGCAGCTCTGTTAAAAGAGGTAATGCGAAAATCACGGTCAACCGTGAAAAGCCCATCGGCAATGCTGTCTAAAATGATTTGAATGTATGGAAATTGTCTGTTTTTCATCTGGTTTTAATTTTTCGTCGTATACTCCGACCAATAAAGCAGCCAAAAACATTTTCTTTAGGGCTATAGTATACCCGATGGTATTGCACGTGTGCAACAATAATTTGTTATATTTTCGTTGACAAAAAGCGAGTTCCTAAATAAGAAACATTTCAAAACTGGCATTATGGAAAACTTTGTAAATAAAGAAAACAAGCCCATTAGACATTGAGGAACTATAAAGCACATGGATAAATTTCTTCATTTTATCAGCCAAACCGGTTTTGCCAATATTGAGTTTTCGAGTTTTTTCATGATGGTTATCGCCATTTTCCTGCTTTACCTGGGCATTGCCAAAAAATATGAACCTTTGCTGCTGGTGCCTATCAGTTTCGGCATGCTGTTGGTCAACTTTCCCCTGTCGCCATTGATGGCAATCCCGGAAAACGGTCAACCCGGTGGACTGTTGCATTATCTGTATCTTGGAATCGAACTGGGTATTTATCCGCCTTTGATTTTTCTGGGAATCGGAGCGCTAACGGATTTTTCACCGCTTATTTCCAACCCGAAAACCCTGTTGCTGGGGGCGGCGGCCCAAATCGGAATATTCGGCACCTTTTTGGGGGCGCTGGCTCTCGGCTTTACCCCCATGGAAGCCGGTTCAATCGGCATTATCGGAGGAGCAGACGGCCCCACGGCGATCTATCTTTCTTCCCAGATGGCCCCGCATCTGCTTGGTGCCATATCCGTGGCCGCCTATTCCTACATGGCCCTTGTTCCCATGATTCAACCTCCGATCATGCGCCTGTTGACCAGTAAAAGGGAACGGATGATCGTCATGGAAGAATTAAGGGAGACAAGTAAGCGCGAAAGAATTCTTTTTCCCATTATCGTCATCCTCATTACCGGGCTTTTTCTGCCCACCGCTCTGCCGCTTCTGGGCATGCTGATGCTGGGCAATCTGTTCCGGGAGTGCGGTGTAACCGAGCGGTTGAGCAAGGCCTCACAAAATGAACTTAACAGCATCATTGTTATTTTTCTGGGACTTTCGGTCGGGGCCAAATGCAGCGCAGAATACTTTTTAACCGTTGAAACCATTCAGATTATCGTTCTGGGTCTGGTGGCATTTTCCATCGGAACCGCAACCGGCGTAATCATGGGAAAAATCATGTGCAAGGCCACCGGCGGAAAAGTTAACCCCCTCATTGGCGCAGCTGGCGTCTCAGCGGTCCCCATGTCCGCACGGGTGTGCCAAACGGTGGGAGCCAAGGATAATCCGTCCAACTTCCTGCTTATGATCGCCATGGGACCCAACGTTGGCGGCGTAATCGGATCGGCCATCGCTGCAGGCATATTTTTGGCCGTCCTTATGTAGGTAGTTTAGATCTTCTGTTAAAAGGCACACAAGTGAAAACACAGACATGAATAAGCGCCTGAAAGATACAATTTACCGGCGTATACTTCCCCCGACCGGCCTGTTTCTGATCAACCTGTTGTCCAGGACCTACCGGATTGCACTCATGAATCCGGAAAATGAAACGCAGCCGCTCGAAAAAGACAAAAGCCTTATTTATGCATCATGGCACCAGCGCTTTTTTCCGGGAATCACTTTGTTTGCCGAGCGAAAACCTATTGCCATTATGATCAGCCAAAGCAGAGACGGGGAGTTCATTTCCTTAATCGTCAAGATGCTGGGATGGGAACCGGTGCGCGGTTCTTCCTCAAGGGGAGGACTGGCCGCCCTGGTCAAGCTGAAACGACTGGTGCTTCAAGGCTACCGTATCGGTCACATAGTGGACGGGCCCCAGGGGCCCCTCGGTATTGTGAAACCCGGGCTGGTAATGATGGCCCAGGCAACCGGAGTGGCCGTTGTTCCCACCATCACCTCGGCAGAAAGACGGTGGCAGGCCGGAAGCTGGGACCGATTCATGATCCCAAAGCCTTTTTCCCGGGTCATTATTCGCTTCGACGATCCTGTTTACGTTCCCCGCAAACTGGACAAAGATGCTTTTGAAAATATGCGAAAGAAAATCGAATTTCGCCTTGCGGATCTTTATAAAAAAACGGACCGACTATGGAATGACCCGGGATTTATTAAGGGGCTGTTCAACTAACAATACAATTCGGTCGTCAGGTTGAACCTGGGTGATGAAAATTGTCACAAAATTGGCCTGAAAAATCCTCTGAGTTTTGTTCCGTTGGAGAGTCCTTAGATATCAGGTTTAAGGTTTCAGGTGGCAAGTGTCAGAATATGGAGAATACAAATTGCTGACACCTGAAACCTGAAACCAAAATCCCTGGTACTTAATTTCCGGAAAAGATTCAAAATGATAAAACAGATCCCAAAACTGGGTGTTTTTTATCACCCCAGCTTGAACCTGTGCATGATGGGATTGATTTGACAACCTTAATTTGAATATTCAAATTTTTATTTATAAAGGAGCTGAACATGTCGTTTTTTGCAAGGGACATTATGGTGAAATCTTTTGATGTCATTCATAAGGATGCGCCTGTTGAAAAGGCCATTAAAAAAATTACGGAAGGCAAAGTGCGGGATACGGGGCATAAAACCGTAAGCCTGCTGGTAATCAATGATTTTCGCAAGCTAACGGGTGTGATCACCATGTTTGACATCCTGTATCATCTGCGCCCTTCTTTTTTAAATTATGGTGTCGACGGCGATGAAATCGGTTTCGAATGGGACACCTATCTGGACCGTTTCATAAACGACCTCAAGAGCAAACGAGTAGAGCAGATCATGAGCCAAAATGTCATCGGCGCTGAGGCAGACGAACACCTGATGGTGGTTTTGGACCGCATGGTCAAAAACAAGTATCGAAGACTTCCTGTTCTGGATAACGGAAAACCCGTCGGGGTAGTCTATATTTCGGACATTTACGACTACCTTTTTGGAAAGCGGAAATAAGGGATGTGGCATGAGATAATGCCACATCCCTAAAGCGCTTCACTTAGGGTTATTCGGGACCGGGTTAAAAGGTTAGCGAACATTTCTTCGATGATAATGCATGTTCAACTCTTTTTTTTCACCAGGAGCCAGTGGGACTTCGAACTCCAGGGTATTTGAATCTTTTAGCCTGTATTTCATGTTGCATTCGGCCATATCCCAGTGACCCTCTATATGCTGTATCAGAGCCAGGACAGCAGGTTGGTCTTTGAAATTTTCCATTTTGGCATAAATTTTTTCATCGGTGTCATACAAGACTATCCGGTTGTCCTCGTTGCGCCTTATGTTGATTTTTTTATACTGCATTCTTTGTTGCGTCACCAAAATATCACGACTGTCGCCGATGTTTATTTCGGCCTTTTCTCCTGTTGGAATATAGTCTATTTTGTCCTCACCCAAAAAAATGGTACTTCCGTGGTTATCCTCCTGAAAAACGCGAATTTTGCCTCCAGGAAGTCCAAACTGCCCGAGATTGTTTTTTTCAGTGTTTTTTATTCGATACCTGACCGGAATTCCTGCATTCATGCCAAGGGGTGCCGGGTCCCAGGGTTGAATCCGCGCATTAAAAATCCAGACTTTTTCCATAGGAACTTTTCCGGCTGTGAAAAGAAGATTCTGCCGCGTTTCTCCGTGAACAATTTTTTGTTCAAATGATTCTCCAAAATCCATATAAATACGGGCTTTTTCAAAATCTTCACCTGAAAAATTTCTTAAAATCAAATGGCCTCTTAAATCAACCTTCTTTTCAGCTTTGTCGGCAAGGGCTTTGTAAGCAATGAGCCCATCAATATTTTTTAAGAGATAGGAAACCCTCACTCTTTCTTCCCATGCTTCTTCACTGGCGATTTCCCAGACCATGCTCGATTCGGAAGGCGGATAGCTGACATTGAGAAGAGTCACCTGGTCAGGATGAGTCAACATGGTCAGGCGAACGCTGTCCGGGTCGATATCAACATTTTTCCAGGAAAAATTCACACGGTTGATCCCTTTTTGAAGCGTGAGAACCCGTTCTTCTTCAACAAGAGTGGCACTTCGATTCTCAAGCCGGATAATTACGGCTTCCCGCTCCGGAAGTGATACCAGTTTGATATGGGCATGGGCACAAACGCTGCTCAAAACCCATATTGCCAATATCATTAAAATTTGTCCTGTTACAGCGGTTTTCACTTTTTTCTCCCCCTTTTTTATCTGGTTTCACTTCTGCTACCATGATAGGTGGTCAGCATGTACGAAAATGTTTTATGGCTTTTACCATCTATTTTAACCGTAAATTTCACCGTATCCTTGTCAATTTTTTCGTAAGGCATTGTATCGCTGATTATTTTCAAATCCCATGAGGTTGATGGAAAGTTTCGATAAATGTCAACGGTGACCGGAATCTCCCTGGTATTTTTGACACCGATATGAAAGGTTCGGATTTCATCCCATCCACTGATATTGCCATTTTCAAAGAACATATAGTTTTGCGTCTCGTATTTCATCAAAACAGGTTCAACAATCACGTTTTCAACCGGTCCCAGATTCAGCTTTGCCTTTTCTTCCACCGGCGTATAATTAATATAAGAATGTCCTTCATAGTTCAGGTGTCCGGTTTCATCGAGATTTCTGAAAACTTTCAGGTGCCCTTCCGGAAGCGGCGTTATACCCAGCTTATGCTCGTTGTCGTTTTTAAACATTAAAAACCGGACTGCGGATTGGCCGAAGCGTTCTTCTTCGAATTGGTAAAGGTTTTCTACCGGAATTTGGGAAACATCAAAGCTGGGAAGTCTTTTGGACCATTGGTCCGGAAGGGTTTCTTCGCCTTCGATCGTGTAAAGAAAATATTCTGAAAGACTTTCTCTTGCAATTTCTTTCGGTGCCGCAGCGGCATTGGTCATCATTTCAGGCGTTGCCTTTTCAAACATTTGCCGTGTCCGGATCCCTGTATCCATGTCGTAACCAATTACTCTTTCAGGATGGGGTCTGCCGTAGGGGTATTGGCGACGGGCAAGCGTGGCAATTTCATCCAGAAGGTGAATTTGTCCCACGATCACCCGGGTTTGCGCATTTTCATAATCTACACCTGAATTATTGGTTAGCTGGATATATCCCTGCAGGCGCATGGACATTTCATCTGTGGATAACGTTCCCATATAGAATGCCCGCCAGGAAAGACCGCTTGTCAAATAGGAAATTTCTACAGGCACTTTTCCGCTTATCCGGCTGTCAATATTAAAGAGACCCAAATTTTTTGATCCGGAAGGAAAGCTCAGTGATAAAATATCGACATCACCGGCCCGGCTTTTAGGAATCATCTCCAGGCTTGTGGGGTCAATCAGCGTATTTTCCCATGAAAACTGAAGCTGGTTGAGCCCTTTTTTCAATGTCAGCATGCGGTTTTCTTTGACCAGTGTAAGATCGGCAGCATTATAAATGGTCAACTGAACGGTATCCCTTTCTTTCAGCAAAGCGGCCAGATTGATTTTGGCCTCTGCGATACCCCATGCTGCCAAAGCCAAAACAAGTGCGATGAATAAACGTTTCATTGGCTCTTCCATCTCCTCTTTTGTGGATATTGACTATTAATTATTTATTGCCGGTCACTTAAAATTACGGCGTGGGATTTTTTACCGTCGATTTTGATTTGTAGTATCTTTTTCAGACGGACGTGTTTGAGAAATTCGGTTTCGTTTTCTGGCCGAAGTGATTGCAGCTGCTCCCAGTCAAGAAAATCTTTACTGCTGTTTGAAACAGTAAGATAACTTATTCCCAGTGAAGTAATGTTGTGAAAAAAATGGGATCCTTGGGATGGATCCGCTTTGAGTTTTTCCATGGATGCCTCCACCATGGCGCCAACGCCGGAAATGTCGTTCCAGCGAACCGGTATTCCAAGCCATCGGTCCGCAGAACCCCAGCGGCCAGGGCCGATGAGCAGATATTTTCGGTTTTCGCTTATCAGCGTCTTGTTAATTTTAGCGATTTGAGCGGCGATATCGACTGTACGCCCAGGGTCAAAGTCATCGGGTTTGACAAAAACAATATCGCGTATCCCCTGACACCTGTTCAACCCCAGGGCCATGGTGGAATAGCAAAGGGCATTGTTTATCTCAGCTTCCGTTATCTCAACATCGGTAAATTGCCTGCAATAGGCCATGGGCCGGATCTGAAGCAACGATAATTCAGGTTTTTGGTGATTGTTTCCCCCAAGATTGAGTGCAAACTCGATTTCAACAGGACTCCCCATCCCTTTGCTTCCAATTTCAAGAATATCCGCCAGAAATTCCGGCAGGGGGATAAGTTTATATTTCAAGATACTTGCAAATGTTAATACGCGATGCCCGGAAGCCATCCATGTATCCCGGATCCGGTTTTCCTCGGGAATATAGGTACCTGAAAGGGTGGACAAGGAAGGGCAATCTTTTATTTCATCCAGATCGAGTTTTGCAAGCGCATCGTTTTCAAAACAATAGGATTCAGGATCATCGGTTAGTTTGAGTGCGTATAAATATCGTTGGGCATTGTTGAGGATATCTTCGACGGTGGAAAACTGTGGAAGCACTTGTGGATAACGGGGGCTGAAACGAAGCACTTTTTCTCCCTCCACCACGATCTTGCCAAGCCCCATTGCCAAATGGACAACGCCATCCTCGGGTTTCAACCGTCCAATGGGATAAAAGTTATGGGACTGGGCCACTCCGGATATGTCCGGATAAAAATAATTGCCGTATGCTCTACCGGAGAGTTCCTGGAGTATAACCGCCATTTTTTCTTCCTCGAGCCTGTGCGTGGTGGTTTTTGCATAAGCTTTAGGAGCCTGAAGATATATTGAGGCAAATACCACCCTGATGGCTTCAAGAAGTTGTTCGTAACGTTGCTCGATTTCAGGAGCACGGTTGGAAACCATACAGGTTCGGTAAATACCGGCAAACGGTTCGTGCTGGGCGTCTTCCAGCAGGCTTGATGACCTTACGGCAATCGGGTAGTTAACTTTGTTGATGAATTTTTTCAAATTTTTACAAAGCCAACGCGGAAGTTCAGCCGATTGGAATTGCTTTAATACTTGCTCATCATCAACATCTTCGTCAGCCAGATGTTTTAATTGATTTTTATGGATAAACTCATCAAAGGCCTCCGTGGTAATAACCAAAACTTTGGGCACCCGGATAATCATCCTGTCATATTTTTTCTGAATATTCGGTGTATTTTTCAGCAAGGTTGACAGAAATGCCAAAGCACGCGCTTTTCCCCCCAGCGAGCCTTTGCCCATTTTGATAAAATCCGCATCCGGATCAAAGTCGTTTCCAAAATCGGTAATAATTCCCCTTTGTCGCCCTTTACGCCGTTTACGCACACACCGGATCAAAAAGGCTTTAAGGTCTTGGGGATTTTTAAAATCCTCAACTCTGATGCGTTTCAGCTTTGATGCCAGCCTGATCTCCGAACGGGCCATCAGCCAGCTTGAAAAGTGGTTTCGGGTAGCATGGTAATAAATCGATTCTTCCGGGATTTCAGGAAGAATTTTTTCCATCGATCGTAAACTGGATGCCCTTCTGATTTCAGAACCATCGGGATTACGAAAAACGAAATCACCGAATCCCAGGTGTTGAATAAAAAAATCTCCGATGTCTTTATGAAGAGAGGCAGCGTTTTTGTTGAGAAAAACAGCGGGGATTTTTTTTGCCAGATCCCTGTTGTCTGACTCCGAACTTAGAAGAAGCAAAGGTACATCCGGATTATTTTCATGGATATGTTTTAAAAATAATATGCCTGCACGATTGTCAATCTGTCCTTTTCGGGGAAACCGGACATCGGAAAAAATGCTTAAAATAAAAGGTTTAAATGTATGATAAAGTTTTTCAGCCTCTTCATAATTTTCCGCCACCAGGATTTTTGGCCGGGCCCGCATTCTAAGGATTTTATGCTCGGCATTCAGGGAATCTTCCAGGACAGCCTGAGTCTGCACAACTATCTGCTTGTAAAGCAGGGGAAGAATCGAGGAAAGATAACCGGGAGAATCTTCCACGAAAAGGATCACCCGCACCAGCGCTTTTTTGGTGTCGAATGCTATGTTCATCCGGTCCTCGACATTTTTGATGAGCGCCAAAAGAAGATCCGTATTACCGAGCCATACATATATCCTGTCGATAATACTCCGGTCACTGTATTTGAGGTCGGCCAGCAATTGGCTGGCGCTGCGAACAAGTAACAAAAACGGAATATCAGGAGAGTTTTCTTTGACTTTTTTTCCGAATTCCAATGGCTCCATATCGTCCATGCGGGGCATGGATATAACCAGATCAAATTTTTTTTCAGAAAGGGCATCCAGAGCCTCTCCGGAGTTAGACACCCAGGTGAGCCTGGGAGGGCTTGAAAGATTGAGCCCCCGGTATTCATGGATAATTCTTTCCACCAACCGGCCGTCTTCTTCCATGATAAATGCGTCATAAGCACTGGATACTAGAAGAATTTCACGAACCTTTTTGGCCATGAGCTGGTGATAAACTTTGAAAGAAAGTTCGAAATCATCCCCATCGATTTCGCAGAAAACATTCATAAGAAAACCCCATCCCCAATGGTTTATATTGAAGATTATCAATTATTCAGCCTACCACAAATTTTAGACATTTTCAGTAACTTCTTAAAAAGCGGCAACGTTTGATTCAAAACATTGTCACATAGCAGTACCTGTCCGGAAACTCCTCTCCCTCTGGGAGGGGCTGGGGGAGGGAAAGATAACCTCCTGATATCATTCACCCCCACCCCGCCCATCCCCCAAAGGGAGAGGGAGTATAGGAGTTTCCGGACAGGCTAATTATTTACCACCCTGCTCCTTTACAATCAGCATATTTTTTTATACCTGGAGGCCGCGGAGTGCGAAAGTTGTACTTTCGCATTACCGGCTGCAAGCCGGTTCACCTGAAAAACAAATTTTTAGGAGGTATCGTGTCCAAAAAACTTGAACATTGAGAGATAAAACTTTTCAACCATTGCTGAGCATGGTATTTTATCACTCACAAGAAAGGAAAAAAACATGCCGAACCTGGAACAATATATCGACAAAAAACAGTGGAACAAATTACAGCAATGGTATTTAGATCATGATATTTTTGAAATAGTTGATGAACTTTACCGGCTTGAACCAACAGACCTCGCTGTTGCTTTCCGGCTTCTGCCCAAAGATATTGCTCTGGCAGTTTTTGAGAATATGGATCCGCCATCTCAAGGGGAATTGATTAGCTCCCTTCGCGATACTCAAGTAATTGAACTTATTGAAAAAATGGAACCGGATGACCGGGTTCGTTTATTAGACGAGCTTCCCGCCAAAGTGGCCAAAGAAATGCTTGAAGGACTCAGCTCTGAAGAGCGGGGGTTGACATCGATTTTATTGGGCTATCCGGAAGAAACCGTAGGGCGCGTTATGAGCCCGGAGTTTGTGGCTTTAAGGGAATTCATGACAGCGGCTCAGGCTCTTGAAAAAGTACGCAAGTCAGGTCGTGAAGCGGAAACAATCTATCTGCTGCCGGTAACCGATGAATATTTAATACTTGTTGGAGTAATCAGCCTGAGGGACCTGGTCCTTGCAAAACCGGACGCCGTTATAAACGATATTATGATCAAGAATGTGTATTCAGCCAGGGTGGATGAAGACCAGGAAAAGGCCGCCCGGCTTGTACAGGAAGCGGATTTGATAGCATTACCAGTCATAGATATGGAAGGTCGCCTGGTGGGGATGCTGACCGTTGACGATGCCATGGAAATTCTGGAATATGAGTATACCGAAGACATTGCGCTGGGTGGTGCGTCCAGACCTTTGGAAAGGCCTTATCTGTCAGCGTCTGTCCGTCTTTTGGCCCGTACCCGGGCTCTGTGGCTCATGGTATTGATCCTTGCCGCCACCCTGTCGGTCAACGTATTGAATTATTTTGAACACACACTGGAAGCAGTCGTTACACTGGCACTTTTTATCCCCCTGCTCATCGATACCGGCGGCAACGTCGGATCGCAGTCGGCCACTTTGATTGTAAGAGCTTTGGCTGTTGATGAGGTCCGATTCCGCGATTTTTTCAAGGTCACATTTCGGGAATTGCGGGTGGGTAGCCTTTTGGGAGTCATGCTCGCGATTGTCGCTATTTTCCCGGTTTCCATTTTTTTCGGATTCAATATCGCCATGGTCCTTTCTTTGTCGCTGGTAACCATTTGCGTTATTTCGGCCGTCGCCGGAGCAGTGCTTCCTTTAATCGCAAAGCGTGTGGGGGTTGATCCGGCAGTGGTCAGCGCACCGATTATCACCACACTGGTGGATTCCACAGGACTTATCATTTATTTCTTAATCGCAAACGCCATATTGGGCCTGTAGCATCGAACCTGTGATATTCATGCACAACGTACAGCATACCTTACCGAAAAGGCGTGCAAGGCCGGAGTGCGAAAGTTGTGCTTTCGCATAACCGGCTGCAAGCCGCCTCACCTGAGGTAATATGTTTAATATTTATGCATATGATGCATATGATGCATATTTTTTAGAATGTGCGGGCAGTTTAAAAAGCCCTTTGATCACCTTGGGTCGAGAGTTGAAAAGCATAGCCCAGGAAATGGGGATACTAGTATTGTAGTAAACATTATGAAAGTTTATACCTATTCTTAAGCAAGGCAGCGTTTTCTTAAGCAAGGCAGCGTTTTTCTGAAATTCTTAATATTGCCAAAACAGAGGAAGTTGTAATAAAGCGAAGAGGTGGAGAATAAAATTTCATTATTGAATTCAAAATACTGACATAAAATACCGGTAAAGTTCCCTGAACCGATAGTCAGCTTCTCAAAATAGCCTTCACCGAGAATTGCTGATTGATGAACCTGTTTTTTGACACAGCTGTCGAATCAGAATATATTGAGGGTTTTGCCTTCCAATTGCCGGGAATGAAGCATCGGCGTTTGGTACAGGTCAACTGGCTGATAAGGAAGGGCAAATGTATCATGTTACCTGCGATAAACTCTATCTTATACCAGCTTGAAATACCACCCACACCGGTTGCTTGTTCCGGATTTGAAATGATTTCCTGAAGTATTATGGCAAAAGGCATGCACAAAAATCCTCTGCTGGCATACATGTATGCCTTACTGGCCGTTATTTTTTGGTCTACCGCTGCATCTGCATTCAAGTTGACACTGGAACATATTGATTTTATCGCGATACTTTTTGTAGCCACATTAACCAGCTGTGTTGCACTTTTCATGATACTTTGGGTACAGGGAAAAGTTTCCCTTCTCCGGCTGACAACCCGGAATGATCTGTTCCGCTCCGCTTTGCTGGGAGTACTGAATCCATTTCTATACTATACAATACTTTTGAAAGCATACTCACTTCTTCCCGCACAGGTAGCCCAGCCGCTTAATTTTACATGGCCTATTATGCTGGTGATTCTGTCCGCTCCGCTTCTAAAACAAAAAATATCATTTACAAGTATCGGAGCAATGGTAATAAGTTTTACCGGTGTCTATCTTATTTCTTCACAGGGCAGCCCGTTCAGCCCTGGTTTTGCCAACCCCCTGGGTGTTTTTCTGGCACTGTTTAGTTCTGTTTTGTGGGCCCTGTTCTGGATTTTCAATATCAGGGATCACAGAAACGAGATTGTCAAGCTGTTCCTGTCCTTTGCCTTTGCTTTCCTTTACGTGGGAATTGTTATGATATTTGTATGGCAACCGGGCTCGTTGAATATTCACGGAATTACCGGGGGAGTTTATATTGGATTGTTTGAAATGGGATTTACATTTGTTTTCTGGCTCAAAGCCCTGCAATATGCTGTTTCTACGGAGAAGGTAAGTAACATGATCTATATTACCCCGTTTTTTTCGCTTCTGCTTATCAATGTTTTGGTAGGTGAGCAGATATATATCACAACTTTCGGCGGACTGATATTGATTGTTGGTGGAATCGTGCTGCAGAAATATCTTACTCCGGCATAAAGCTGGCCTCCACTTAAGGGACGTGGCAGGCTACCCGGCCACCATGATAGGAGGGGAGAACCATGCCGGGAGCGGATCGGGTACTTAGGACTCATTTTTTATATTTTTCTTGATCTTGACAATAAGCAAGTTCCTATTTATTAAACTTTTATTGCCAAGTGTTCGCATATGATACAAAATATCAGGCTTTTTTTACAGAATAGCGCAGGAGGCGAAGATAATGGATATCCCTGCTGGATATACGGTTAACGAAGAGGTGACAAAAAGAAAAGCTGTTGTCAGGCCGGTTAATGAGCGGATAGCAAGGCTTAGAACAGAGAGCGTCCGAACGCCGGTCACGATATCCGCCGAGAGAGCAAAACTGATCACTGAATTTTATAAAAGCGGTGCTGCCGAAGGGTTGCCCATGCCGGTACAGCGGGCGATGGCCTTTCAATACTTAATGGAGCGGGTAAGTTTACCCATTGAAGAGGGGCAGCTGCTGGTAGGGCTAAGAGGCGCCGGGCCGCAGGAAGCGCCTACCTATCCGGAAATTTGCGCGCACAGCATCGAAGACCTCCAAATCCTGCACTCAAGGGAGAAGATGCCCTACCGGGTTGACGAAAAGACAGTAAAGCTATATTCAGATCAGCTCATACCTTACTGGAAAGGCCGCACGATCAGAGAGTCGCTGATGGATAGTCTGCCCCAGGCATGGCATGACGCTTATGAAGCGGGAATCTGGACAGAATTTATGGAACAAAGAGCGCCGGGCCATACCGCCGGGGGCGAGAGGATATTTAAAACGGGGGTTTTGGATTTAAAAGAGGAGATCAACAGGAAACTGGCCGTTTTACGGTCGGATGATCCGCAGTATAACGATAAGCGCGCAGAGCTCAAGGCTATGGATATTGCAGCCGACGCGATCATCATTTACGCCCGGCGCTACGCTGAAAAACTCGACCGAATCGCTGAGCCTGAAGCAGACCCGGCCAGAAAGGCAGAGCTTACCGCCATGGCCAGTATCTGCAGGAAGGTTCCGGCCCGCGCGCCGGAGACTTTTCATGAAGCCCTCCAGCACTACTGGTTTGTGCATGTGGGCGTTATTTACGAGACCAATCCCTGGGACTCTCTCAGCCCGGGCCGGATAGACCAGCATCTGGAGCCGTTCTTGACAAAGGATACAGCGGCAGGAAAGCTGACCGGAGAGCAAGCCAAAGAACTTCTGCAGGCCTTATGGATCAAGATTAACAATCAACCAGCAGTGCCAAAAGTGGGTGTAACGGCCGAAGAGAGCTTTACTTACAATGACTTTTGTAAGATCAATGTGGGAGGCCTGAAGAAAGATGGCAGCGATGGCGTAAACGAAATTTCATACCTGGTTCTGGAGGCGCTTGATGAGATCAGAACGCTGCAGCCGAATACAGCGCTGCTGTTTAGCAACAAGAATCCCGAGCGTCTGTTACGCAAAGCCTTGAAGGTGGTGGCCCCCGGCTTCGGCGAGCCGCCGTTTTTTAACTGTGACGGAGTCATTGTAAAGATGCTGAGAC
Organism: Desulfobacteraceae bacterium; assembly: GCA_007127235.1. Taxonomy (GTDB): domain Bacteria; phylum Desulfobacterota; class Desulfobacteria; order Desulfobacterales; family SKZT01; genus SKZT01. Next base: position 4,501 of record SKZT01000263.1, on the reverse strand, counting down.
AGGGTAAAACACTGGAAGATGCCCGCACTTCAGGGGTCAGCGGCTGCGTCGAGTCAGGCGCCTTCGGCCAGGAGGCTTACATCCTGAGCGGTTATTTCAACCTGCCCAAGATTCTTGAGATCACCCTTAATAACGGGATCGACCCGCGAAGCGGGAAGCAGCTGGGCCTGAAAACAGGGGACCCGACCCGATTTAAAAGTTTTACTGAGCTGTGGGAGGCTTTCGTCAGCCAGGCAAAGCACTTCATGGAAATTAAGATGAAGGGAAATGACCTGATCGAGGAGATCTACGCGCGTCAGCTGCCGGTTCCTTTTGTGTCGCTGTGGATCGACGACTGCGTGGAAAATGCGCGGGACTACAATTCCGGCGGAGCCCGGTATAACACCCAGTACCTCCAGCTGGTGGGGCTGGGTTCGGTGGTGTTCAGTTTAAGCGCGCTTAAGTTTCATATTTTCGATCGGCAAAATACAACTATGAGTGAACTGTTGGAAGCCCTCGGGCAGAACTTTGCCGGCCAACACGAAATGCTCAGGCAATTAATGTTAAACAAAACGCCCCGCTTCGGAGAAGATGATGACTATGCTGATCAGATTGCCATCGATATCGTCGATATAGCGGTGAAGCTCATTGAAAGCCACCCTCCTTCTCCGGTCCGCAAGGCTTCGAAAAGGGCTTACTTCTTGCCGACAACGGTGCATGTTTATTTTGGAAAAATAACCGGACCGACCCCGGATGGCAGGAAGGCCGGAGAGCCGGTATCGGAAGGAATCTCGCCGGTTCAGGGCAGCGACAGGAAGGGGATAGCGGCGGTGCTCCGATCGGTGGCCAAGTGTGACTGGGATAAGACCGGCGGGGCCTTACTCAACCAGAAGCTCACCCCGGACCTGCTGGAAGGCGCCGAAAACAATAAGAAAGTGGCGCGACTGATCAGGACTTTTTTCAATATGGGCGGCCATCACATTCAATTCAATGTCGTCAGCACAGAGCTGTTGCGCGAGGCCCTCGCCCGCCCTGCCGACTTTCAAGACCTGATGGTCAGGGTGGCCGGTTACAGCGATTACTTCGTAAACTTGCCGCGGGGATTACAGGAGGAGATTATCGCCAGGACTATACACGCTTGATCTTCTCAGCTATAGACGGAGGCAACAGTTTTTAAATGGCCAACAGCGGATTGATATTTGACATCCAAAGGTTTGCCGTTCATGAAGGCCCGGGCATCAGGACGACAGTATTTATGAAAGGATGCCCCCTTGGCTGCTGGTGGTGCCACAACCCTGAAGGGATTACTGCTCAGGCAGAGTTAGCGTTTTTTGAGTACAGCTGTATTCACTGCCGGAGCTGTGCCGCTGTTTGCCCGCAAGGCGCGATTGACTTTGCAAATGAGATTTTTCAGCAGGACCGGCAGCGGTGCACCGGCTGCGGCCTTTGCGCCGGAGCCTGTCCTACCGGCGCCCGGCGGATAGCTGGGAGGGTAATCACCCTTGATCAACTGATGGGGGAGATTGAAAGGGATACGTTGTTATACGACAGCTCAGACGGCGGGGTAACCTTTTCAGGCGGGGAGCCGCTGTCGCAGCCCCGTTTTTTGGAATCAGCCCTGCAAAAGTGTAAAGAGAGAGGCTTGCATACCGCACTGGACACCTCGGGTTACGCCCCTGCCGATTTTTTCGCGTCGCTGATGGGCTGCGTCGACCTTTTCTTGTATGACTTGAAATTGGCTGATGAAAACGACCACATTCACTATACAGGGGTTTCGAATAAGCTGATCAAGCAGAACTTAAGAGCGCTTGACGATGCGGGCAGGGGCGGTGATCTCATCTTGCGCATTCCGGTAATTCCTGGCATTACCGATACTGAGAAAAATATAGCCGGCCTGCGGGAGTTGGTGGCCTCATTGAAGCGGTTCAGGCAAATTGTGCTGCTGCCCTACCACGACGTATGTGAAAAATATGACCGTCTGGGCCGAACCTATGAAATGCCGACCTGCGACGCTCCGACCCCCCGGGCGGTAGAAGATATCCGGGACGCTTTTTTAAAATAGCACGGTAGTATCAAATAATTTACGAGAATGTAAAGGCCGGAGGGATAGAAAAAAGATGCTTTATTTGGGTGAAAAAGATATTTTGGAAGCGGCCGGGTTCGACGAGTTAATGGATACGATTGAGGACGCTTATTTTGTCGAACACAGCGGTGAGTATGAAATGCCCCCCCGCGTGCACGTCAATAACGGGGATAATACGGTGTTGTACATGCCCTGCTTTCTGAATAGTATTTTCGGCACCAAGATCCTGACCCTTTTCCCCGGCAATGCAAGCAAGCACAAGCCCGTCATCCAAGGGCTTGTGCTGCTGAATGATGTAGAAACCGGCAGACCGCTGGCGATCATTGACGGAGCCAAACTTACCGCGGTCAGGACCGGGGCGGTGGGCGGGGTCGGTATTCGTCATACCGCTTCGATAAGTGCGCGCACGTTAGGGTTGGTCGGCGCGGGGGTGCAGGGTTTCCACCAGGTGCTTTTTGCCTGCCGGGCCCGCCCGGTGGCCAGGGTAAATCTTTTTGACAGCATCACTGAGAAGGCCTCTGCGCTGGCGGCAAAATTAGGGCAAGCCCTGCCCGGTGTCTCGGTGGAAGCGGTAAATGATGTGAACACGCTGCTGGAAGGATCAGAAATTGTTATTACCGCGACCCCTGCAGCAAAGCCGGTTTTACCTGACGACAAAGCATTGCTGAAAGGGAAACACTATCTTGCCATCGGCTCGTACAAGCCGGATATGAGAGAGCTCCCCGCCTCCCTCTACGCGCTGGTCGACAAAGTATTTATCGACACCGGGCACGGGCTGGGGGAGTCGGGCGATCTGATTACTCCGCTTCAGCAGAACTGGATCAGCCGGGAGCAGATCGTCACGTTTGCGGAACATTTGCACGGCGCCCAAACAGCTATCCGGCCGGGTGAAACAACCCTTTTCAAGTCTGTCGGGATGGCTCTCTTCGATATTGTGCTGGCGGAACTGATTTACCGCAAGGCGCTGCAAAAAAATATCGGGCAAAAAATCAGGGTTTAGCGCCCTGTCAATTAATGATGGCACCGCTAAAGAGGTAATTAATGATGGAAAAGCAGCCGCCCAGTATTTTTAACGATGTTATCGGGCCGGTAATGAGAGGGCCGTCGAGTTCGCACACCGCCGCTTCGGTGAGGATTGGCCGCCTGGTCAGGCAGTACTTATCCGGACCACCGGTTAGTTGCAGCGTTGACTTCGCTCCTGACGGATCGCTGGCTTCCACCTATCACGGGCAGGGTACCGATATCGGTCTCGCCGGCGGGCTGCTGAATATGGAACTGACCGATCCCCGGCTGGTGGGCTCTCTTGAAATTGCCCGGCAAAACGGGCTGGTGCTGAGTTTTAACATTATCGACTTTCCGACCGCTCACCCCAACACATACCGGATTACCGCCGCGGGCGAAGATGGGATTGTAGTAAAGTTCATATTTATCTCGACAGGCGGCGGGATGATCGAACTGCAAAAAATTGACGATATCCCTCTCTTAATCGCCGGAGATTATTATGAGACCCTCTTTTTTTTCCGGGATATTGATCAAGCGTTGCTCAAAAAATATCAGACAGAGCTTGCCCGGCTAATCGCTAATTCAGACTACTGCACAAGCTCTTTAGCCGGCTCTGAAGGGTTGGTCAATTTAAAAACCACTTCCAGGCTAACCGCAGGGGTTATTAACGCCGGGCAAAAATATGCTCATTTAAAGAGAGTGGCTCAACTTGACCCGATTCTGCCGATAAGGTCGCGAAAGAATATAACGGTGCCGTTTACCTGCGCCGCTGCAGCGCTTGAGCTGGCGGAAGCAGAACAGCTGGAAATATGGCAGCTGGCGCTGCGGTATGAAAGTGAGCGCGGCGGCGTTTCGGCAGAAAAAGTATACTCGATGGCCGCAAAGCTGGTTAAAATAATGAAAACGTCGGTCCGGGAAGGCCTGGCCGGCACAGAATATGAAGACCGGATCCTGGGGCCACAGGCAATCAAGATTGAAAGGGCGCGCGGCAAGCTGATTGGCGGGGAGCTGTTCAGCCAGATCATTGCTTATACCACGGCAGTAATGGAAGTAAAAAGCGCCATGGGGGTGATCGTGGCCGCGCCGACGGCAGGCTCATGCGGCGTGCTGCCCGGCGCCCTGCTCGCTACCGCAGAAGATATGGGCTTTAGCGACGACGCTGTTGCCAAAGTGCTGCTTGCGGCCGGGATTATCGGTGTCCTGATTGCCGGGCGCAGCACGTTCGCCGCCGAAGAGTGCGGCTGCCAGGCTGAATGCGGGTCAGCCTCCGGTATGGCGGCAGCCGGCCTGGTCCAGATGATGGGCGGAACAGTTAGGGAAGCGTTTGACGCAGCCTCGATCGCCCTGCAGAACATCTTTGGTATGGTTTGCGACCCTGTTGCCGATCGGGTCGAAGTGCCCTGCCTGGGTAAAAATGTACTTGCCGGGCTAAATGCC